>NZ_JBEXFQ010000027.1:0-108421 GCF_040606855.1 Nocardia sp. NPDC005366 | reverse complement strand
CACACGGTATGACAAGTTGGCCATCACCTACCGCGCCGGAGTCGTCCTGGCCCTGATCGTGGAGTGGCTCAGGTCATTGGGAGACAGAACCTAGCGGAATGCGAAACCGATTGTGTGCCCGCAGGTGTCGACGGACAATACTTCGACATCCACTGATCCAGGCCCGTTCGCGCGGTGCCTGCTGCTTGGAGGGCAGTCGGAATGTTCGTTGAACCGCTGTCGGGGCATCGCTATTTTCGGACCGCTGACCCCGAGGTGGCCCGGGCGGGGATGAGCGGCATTCTGCGTGAGCACCGGCTCGACCCGGGCGCCTCCACCATGGAGGCCAGCTGCAATGTCGTCCGGTACGGCGATGTCGGCCTGGTCTACAAGCATTACGGGGTTCAGGTGCGGATCCGGACCGAACCCATCGAAACCTTCCGCCTGGTTCAAATACCGCTGACCGGGTGGGTCCGGGTGCTCAACGGGACCGCGGATATTGCCTCCGACCCGGCGGTGGCCTCGGTTCCGGACCCGGACGCGCCCCTGGACATGAACTGGCACGAGAGCAGCAGGCAACTCCTCGTCCGATTCGACCGTGCCGCGTTGGACGACCATTTGCGGCGGATGCTGGGCCGGCCGCCGGATCGTCCGCTGCGGATGGCCATCGCCATGCAATTGCGGTCACCGGCCGCCCGGACCTGGTTCGAATCGCTGCGCATGCTGCGGGCCGACGCCGAAGGCCCCGGCCTGTTCCTGGATCCGCGGCTGAGGCCGCAGGTCGAGCAGCTGATGATGTCCCAATTCCTGCTGGCCCAGCCGAACAGCTACTCGGAGCTCCTGCTCGACGGCGCCCCCGGAAAGTCGACGCCGCGTCCCATCCGCCTGGCCGAACAACTCATCACCGACCATGCGCACGAAATGCTCACCATCGCCGATATCGCAGAGGCAGTGGGACTTTCGGTGCGGACCCTGCAGGAGGGCTTCCGGCGATACCTCGACACCACACCGACGGCGCGATTGCGTGAAGCCCGGCTGGTGGGCGTGCACACCGCGCTGGCCGCCGCGGACCCCACCATGACCACGGTCGCCGCGGTGGCCGCAGACTGGGGGTTCTGGCATCTGGGCCGTTTTTCGGCCCTGTACCGGCGGCGATGGGGTGTGCCGCCATCGGTGACGCTGCGCGCCTGACCCGCCGCGCAGCGGCGAACCCGCCGCGCAGTCCGGACAGAACTCGCGCGAGGTGGATAGTCGCGGGTGGTCCGGTCCACCCATCATGAGTGCGGCGGATTTCCGCCGCACCGATACCCGATCCCATCGGCTTCGAAGGGTCAATCATGTTCTCACTCACACTGTTTCGCCGTCTCAGCGTCGCGGCGGCGGCCACCCTCGCGGTCGCCGGGTACGGCGCGGCCCTCGCGCCCGCGCCGGCGTCGGCGGCCTACGACTGCTCGGGCGGACTGTTCTGCGGCTACGACCACCGCGACGGCACCGGCATGTTCGTGCAGGTCGACAACAACTGTCTGTTGCACGACATCGGCAACGAAGGAAACGGAGATCGTCTGAGCTCGTACTGGAACCGCACGGGAAAGACGGTCGGCGTCTACAACTGGACCGGTCGGGAGTGGCAACTGCTCGTCTCGGTCCCCGACAACAGCAGGGGCAATGTGCCCGCCAACGGTGACAACAAGGCCGATGCCCTGTGGGTCTGCCACTGAGGGTTGCGGTACTCGGTAACCCCTCCCGGCGCGCAGCCGGGAGGGGTTCTGTCTGTCGGCGGATTCGATCCTGACGGAGCTGGCTGAGTCGAGTGCTGATCTAGCGCCGGAAACTCCTGTCTACGTGTGGTTTCCAGCGGAATCGGGAGACTCTGGGGTACAGGAGTATCGGGGAGAAGACGTGCGAGTCGGGTCAGTGATCAGGTCGGGTATGCCACTCCGGCCGCGGCGAGGCCGTCCAGAACTCGGGATCCGTGGCGCGAGAAGTCGCGCTGAGCCATCCTGTGCGGGTCGGATTGCCCGATTCGGTTGATCGATCACTGAGTATCACTGAGTATTGTTGCGGTGCTGATGATTTCACGAACGGCTGTGCGGGATGAGGTGCGGCGTCGGGGTATGGTCGGTTCCGAGCGTTGTCCCGGGTCGAGTTGGAGCGGTTCTTTCCATAGCCCGGCGAGGCGACACGGACTTCTTCGGCTTGCGCCCCTTGGAATTCCGCGCCACACCCTCCCACTCCGACGGCCCCGCATGGTCCTATCGTTGGCTGATGCCCGCACACGATATCGACCGCCCAGCTGATCTCGACGTGGTCCGTGAGTCCTACGACCGGGTGGCTGACAACTATGCCCACATGGTGGTGACGACGGGAATCGGCGACATTCGTCGCCATCCATGGCTCAAGGCATCCATCGACGCCTTCGCTGACACGGTGAGCGAACTCGGGCCGGTCCTCGACGTCGGCTGCGGCCCCGGCACGGTGACCGCCTACCTCGCCGAACGCGGACTCGACGTGTCCGGAGTCGATCTCTCACCCCGCATGATCGAGAACGCGCGCCGTCTTCATCCGCAATGCCGCTTCAGCGTCGCCTCTGCCACCGACCTCGACCTCGGTGAAGCGTCGCTCGGCGGCGTACTCGGGTGGTGGTCGCTGTTCAACCTCCCCCGCGATGTCCTTCCCCAGGTTCTCGCCCTGTTCGCGCGTGCCCTGAAGCCAGGTGGGCACTTCATCACCGCTACACACGTCGGCGACGAAGACACGGTGCTCACCCAGGCATACGGCGGTGTACCCGTTCGTTGGACGACCCACAAATGGCAGCCGGAGCGACTCGTGGACCTGATCGAGCAGGCCGGACTGCGCCCGGTCGCCGAACTTCGGCTCCCCGCAGATGAACACAGCGGACCGGGTCTGGTCGTCATGGCCCAGCGCCACGCCTGAGGACCAGGAGCGGTAGGCGGCACAAGGTCAGAACAGTTGGTCGGAGTGCGCTTCCGCTTCGGCGCGCACATCGATGGCGAACTGCTCCTCGATTTCGTCGTCCTCCCCCGCGCTGTGCACGGTGTACAGCAGCAGGCAGCCGCGGATGCCGTCGAGCAGATCTTCGAGCAGGTCGAGGGCGGGACGGACCGGGTCGAGCCTGCTTATCCGGAATTCGGCGAGCATCGCGGCGCGGGTGGTGCTGTCGACCTCGTATTTGCGTGCCTGCTCCTCGATTTCGGCGACCCGCGCGACAACGCCCCACGGTGAGGGCACATGTCCTTCGGACACCGCGATGGCTTCGGCGATGAGGTCGACGACGATCTCGGTGGGGCTCTCCCCCGCGACCGAGCGTTCCAGGACCAGGGTGGGGGTTTCGACCTGCAGCGCCTCGATATCGTCGGCTTCGACGACGACTTCGGCGGTCGGCACCTCGGCGAGTTCGGATGTCACTTCCGCGGCGGCGAACAGCCAGTGGGCGGCGGCGACCGACGCCGAGGCCGGGTCGAGTTCGGTGAACAGCTCGAGGGACCCGAGCGGGTCCGCGCGCAACAGTTCGTGGGCGGCCTGGACCTGGGCGGGGGAAACATCCGGGCGTGACATCTCGACCGCCTGCCTGGAGCGGCCGGACAGATCCCCCAGCTCGGCGGATTCGATGGCGGCCTGTTCCCGGCCGACCTCGGCGACGATGACGTCGGTCAGCGTGTCGACGTCGATGCCGTGCAGTGCGCGGCCGACCCGGTGCGCGGATTCGACGACACCGCTGTAGGAGACGATCAGTCCCTCTTCGGTGGGTAGGTGCGGGGCGCGTATCCCGGCCTCGACCTCCTTGAAGTTCCGGCGTTCCTCGGCCCGTCGCCATGCCTCGCTGTTGGGCACATCCGGATCGCCCGCGGCGCTGGCGGGATGGGTGTAGGTGCGCCATTGGAAGCGCGAGAGAGTGGTCAGATTCGACGCCAGACTCGTTGCCTGGTCCGAACTGACCGGCGGCAGCACGGCTACCGTCTCGGACAGGTCGCCGCGTCCGGTCGCCCAGATTGCGACGAGTGCGTTGCGGCCGGCATCGAATGCGTATCGGGTCACGCCGCTCAGTCTTGCCCATATACCGCCGCCGCGCCTGTGCAATACGTCCCATTTGCGACACGGCGCCGGGCGTTTTCGCATGCCACCTCGGCAAACCCCGCTGGGGACGCATTTTCGGTTACTCGCGCAAGGTACTGCCGGGTGGGGCGCTGGATGGGTCACATCGGTGTGGACGAGGCGGAGCAGACGATCCGACATACGGTATGCGCCGATGGCACCCACCGGGGCCGAGATGGACGCGGTGCGACAATCTACGCCAAGCGCCGGGCGTGTCCGCTCGGCGGGATAAGGATGTCAGATGACTCTCGATCACGGTGACCCGGGCGACGCGCCTTCGATCCCGGTACCGACGGCACCGGTCGTGAATCCGGCGCGACCCGCGGCGGCCGAGGAGGCCAGGACGATCGCGGCGTCGACGAATACCGCGACACTGGCGAGTCTGAGCGAGGACGGGACGCCGTGGGCGTCGTTCGTCACCTACGGCCTGCTCGACGGTCAGCCGGTGCTGTGTGTGTCGCGGATGGCCGAGCACGGACGCAATCTGGCGGGCGACCCGCGGGCCAGTGTGGCGGTGGTCGAGCCGAATCCGCCCGCCGATCCTCTGGCGGGATCGAGGATCACGTTGGCCGGGGTCGTCGAGTTGCCCGTCGGAGACGAGGCCGTCGCAGCGCGCGAGGCGCATCTGGCGGCGGTTCCCGCGGCAAAGCACTACATCGATTACAGCGATTTCTCGCTGTGGGTATTGCGGGTGCGGCGGGTGCGCTGGGTCGGCGGCTACGGGCGGATGGATTCGGCGAGCGCCGAGGATTACGCGGCTGCCGCACCTGATCCGGTCGTGCCGGACGCGGCGCGGGCGGTCGAACATCTCAATGTCGATCACGCGGATTCGCTGCTGTCCATGGCGCGGGTTCTCGGTGGCTATCCGGACGCTACGGTCGCCGAATGCGAGCGGGCCGACCGATACGGGCTCGATCTGCGGGTGGTGACCCCGCGCGGGGTCGCGCGCACCCGGGTCGGGTACGCGCAGCGGCTCGACAGTGTCGACCAACTCCGAGGCGCGACAGTGGAGTTGGCGCGCCGCTCGCGCGGGGCCTGAGCCTGGGCGGTGCCGCCCGAACCCGCGCCCGTTCAGATCTCGTACAGTTCCAACGGCAGGTCATCGGGATCGAAGAAGAAGGCCATCCTCTTGCCGGTGGCGTCGTCGGTGCGCAATTCCTCGGTGCGGACGCCGAGGGCGTCGAGTTCGGCCAACGCGGCGGCGACGTCGCGGACCGCGAACGCGAGATGCCGCAATCCCGATGCCTCCGGTCGCGTTCTCCGAGGCGGGGTCACCGGGAAGGAGAACAGCTCGAGACGACCGCCGCCGGGTACCGCGAGATCCAGTTTGTACGAGCCGCGTTCGGCGCGGTATTCCTCGGCGATCACCGCCAGGCCCAAAGTCCGCGTGTAGAACTCCTTCGATGCCAGGTAGTCCGAGGCGATGATCGCGACGTGGTGGATCCCGAGGAACTCCATGGGCGCAGACTGTATCGGAGGAGCTGACCGACGACCGGATTCACGACGAATCAGTGTGTGAGAACGATCTTCACGATGACCACGGTCGTGGCCATCGTGGTGAGCGACACGGCGGCGAGCACCGAACCTCGGGTGGGGCGGTCACCTTTCAACCGCCCGATGACGAAGACGATGCCCCCGATGCGGACGAGGATGGCGAATTCGGCGATAAGTTGCGCGGTCCTCGGTTCCAGCCACCCCACCAGGCCGGTGGCGAGGACGGCACAGGGCAGCACCGCGGAACTGAGGATCGGCACGGAGTTGCGCAGTCCACGCAATTTCTCGGCGCGGGTGGCGACGCCGCCGTCGCCCACACTGTGGCCGACCGCCTCGGCGAAGATGTGGGCGACGAAGGTGGACAGTGCCGTACCGAGCACGATCAGGATGCCGACGTGCACATCCGTCGTGACGACCGGAACCAGTGCCGCGAGCACGAGAATGTTCCCGTAGATGTAGGCGCTGATCCGGCTCGCGGCGTTCTTGCGGTCGAGCGGCGCACCGCGGGAGAACAGCGGACCGTGTAGCAGCGTATGCAGTTCGGTATCCATCCGACCTCATTCCGGCCACGCTCGGGCACACGCGGGAGCGGCGCGTCACGTCGTGCCGTGGTGCGCGGCGACAGCGGGCCGGGCGATCAACTCCACCAGCAGCAGTGCCGCGACCGCGATCAGCACGGTGACGATGACGACGAGTCCGGACGGGTATTTCCAGAACACGACGGTCATCGCGGCGATCGCGATGATGATCACGCGCAAGGCTGTTCGGTGGGTGGCGACGGCGATTTCGACGGGGCGCGGGGCCCGGCCGTGCGCGGAACCCCGGACCTGGTTCACGACCGAGCTGTACCCGCGGCGCACCGCCACCGCCGATTTCGACGGGCCCGCGAGATATCCGATGGCCGCGACCACCACCGCGAGCACGAATACCGCGCGCATGGCCGTGCGCAGGGGCAGGGCCAGGGTGTCGAACAGTATCGCGGCAGCCTCCCGCGACAGGTCCTCGGACGGCACATCTGCGAGGTAGACGGCGCGTCCGACGCTGAGCGCGACGACCAGCAGCATCATGGCTATCGCGACACTGATGCCGACCAGTGAGAATGCCCGCAGACGAGCGCCTCTCGGTGCCAGCAGCACGGCCGCGACCGCCGCCAGCAGCACCGCGAGCGGCAGCACCGTGGACGCCTTGTCCACGGCGGATACCGCCCGTTGGGCTTTGACGAGGCCAGGCGATTCGAACAGCACGAAGGAGGTGTCGATATCGGGGAGGCTGTCGACGAAGGTGAATCCGCGTTCGTCCAGTTCGGCACGCACGCCGTCGATGATCGGTTTCAATTCGATGGCGACGGTGCCGTCGTCGCCGACGCGCACTCCCGGTCTCGTCTCCCCCGTCACGACCGCGACCATCGTTCGGTGGGCTCCCCGGTTGGCCCGTATCCACAGCGCCTCGAATCGGTCCGAGGCGACGAACGCGTCCACCGTGTCGTGGACGAAGGAGCGGGCCTGGTCCGCGAGCGCCGGCGCGAGGCCGATCACGGCGGTCGGCACGCGGGGCGCGTTCTCGGTGAGCGCGGTCAACGCCTCGGTGGTCACGCGCTTGATGTCGACGCGGGTCATGATCTGATCGGTGATCCGATCCGACAGTTCCGCCTGGAGGACCGGGTCCGCGGCGAGCGGCGTCATCGTCTGGACGTAGCGGTCGGTATCGAGTATTTCGGCGCGGACGTAACGCGCGGGCACCGCGGCGAACGCCAGGATCGCGACGAGTACCAGCAGCGCTCCCGCACCCGTCCAACGCCATACGCGGTGGCCGGAGGCGCGCGACGGGCCGATCTCCGATGACACGTCCCCCGCTTCGGCGGCACGGATTTTCGCGACTTCACGACGCAGGCGCTCGAGTTCCGCGCGTTCTTCGGCGTCCAATGGCGCGCCGGCTTCCGGAGAATTCATGGAGGTATCCAGATCCGTTCGATTCGGACTGATAAACACGGAGGTCATAGAATCGAGCCGTCGCATATTTTAACAGAATCGACCCCACCGCCCCGGGAACATTCTGAAGGTTCCATGGTGAACGATCGTGATATCGGGTAATTCGGCCCGTCGAGTATTCGATAGTAGAATTCCGGCCGGCAACCGACGGTTCGCTTTCCGTGGATACCTCGTCGGGACTCTCGGATCGAGCCGAATTCGCGTCCGCCACGGCATCATTCGTTGTCGTCGTGCTCGCGGCCCCGCAGATAGCCGCCGATGGCGGTCTCGTCCAGGGCGAACGCCTTGACGACCGCCGCCGCGCCGACGATCACCAGCGACTGCACGAAGAGCCAGCTGATCGAGGTGAAAGCCAGTCCGAGCGGACCGAACTGCTCACGCGCGTTCGCCGCGATATGCGGCAGCACGATACGGCTCGCCACGTGGACGGCGCTCAAACCGATCGCGGTCAGCACCCCGGAAATCCAGAGCAGACGGCCGTTCAGCGCGCCCTTGGTGAGCAGGAAGGGCGCGAGCATCCACACGAACGACCAGATCAGCACCTCTATCAGCAACGCCAGCGGCGGTCCGGCGTATCGGATCCCGGTGAGTTCGCGGGCCTGACCGATCACCCCCACCGCGGTGGCGACCAGCAGCAACGCGGCAAGCCAGCGCCAGGCGTCACGCCCGCCGATAGCTGGAACCTTCCAGACGGCCTGGTAGACACGCCCGAGAGCCCGCGCGAAGGAGGTGCCGCCGAGAAGGACCACGAGCAGTCCGACCACACCGAACGCGGCCACCGTCGGATCGGTCGGCGTGGCGGCGGTGTCGGCGCCCAATGACCCCGAGTCGAATCCGAACTGATCGCGAATCGTATTCGCCGCACCGTGCCGGCCGCTGATGACGGACGCGGCGATCATCACCGGCAGAACCGACGTGAATATCTGCGCCGCCAATGCCAGCGAACGATCGGCGATCTGGATTTCCGCGAAACCCTCCAGCGTCCGGCGCAGCGTACGACCGTACGGTGTTCCGCGCAATCGACCTGTCACCGCCTGGGTTCGGGCGATCGACATTTCTCGGGCCAACGACACCGATAGCTTTACGGACCGCACCCTGTCTCACCACCCTTCGCTCGCGAATGGGTTCGGAATTACGCGCTGACCTCGGTGAAACCGACGCTACGCTGTCGCGGCGACCAGCACACGCCGACCACTTCCCATTATCGCGGTGCGAACCCGGACATATCCGCCACGAAACCCGTGCGGCGGTCGAAAAGACACCTCGCGCCGGGCGCGTGTGCGAGGATCGGGGCACCGGCGCATCGGTCGACCACATCCATCCGTCGGTACGGGATGTCTCGACTCAATTCCAGGTAGCGCATCGACATGATCGCCCAACGGATTCTCCACCGAATTCAGGAGCACACCGATGATATCCAGGAAGAGTGTTTGCGGAATCGCCGCGACGGCGGTCGTTCTGACAATGATCACCGCATGCGGGTCCGACAGCGATTCGGACTCCTCGGCATCGTCGACAACGGCGAGCGCCACCAACGACATGCGCAGCAGTATCGCCGCCACCGCGTCCTCCGCGCTGAGTTCGGCCCGGAATACCGCGCAGCAGGGGATCCAGGAGGCGATCAACGTGGCGCTGGCCGCCGCGCCGATCACCTTCGACAGCGGCAGTTCCGATCTCGGCGCGCTGGATGTGGCCACCATCAACGCGGTGGCGCTGCCGCTGAAAGGTAACGACACCAAGATCCGGATCACGACCTACGCGCAGGATTCCGATAAGAGCGCCGCCGAAGCGCTGGCGAAATCGCGCGGCGACAATATCGCGGCCGAACTCGAATCCGCGGGAATCGACAAGTCCCGCATCACCGTGAAGGCCGAAGTCGACCCGAAGGACCAGAACGTCGTCGACAAGGCGAAGATCGAAGTCGTTCCCGATTAGCTCCGCGCCGCCGAACTCAGCGGTGCGAGACGACATCCGGGAACCGGCGCTGGAGCCGATCCATATAGCGGCGCACATCCCGTAGTTCGGTTTCCAGCCGCTGGGTGGCGGAACTACCGAGGCCGGTCAGGGCGATCTCGCGGGTGATGCGGCTGGCCTGTACCGCCAGCAACTGCAGGAAGACTCGGGCTTGGGCGCGGTCGGCGTCGTCCATCGATCAGGGCCGATCTGTCGGTTGTCGTATCGGGTATGCCCGGGTTCTACGGCCGCGGTCCACGGCCGGAGAACCGATTCGGACGCTACCCGGTCGGACGCGGCGCGACGGGCGAATCGCGTGGAATCGCAACGTTGTCGAGTCGTGTGCCGACCGTCCCCGCGGGATCGTGCGCGGTCGCGGCGCGGCGCCGGTCGATGGTGGCCGCCGCGAGGTCGGCCCAGCGGATGTTCTCCTGTTCGAAGGCGATACCGCGCAGCAGGGTGAGATAGGGCCCGACGGATTCGGCCTCGAGCAGGTAGGACTGTTCGGTGCGGCCGCCGAGCATCCTGGCCCGGAGTCGTTCGTAGCGGGCCAGTTTCGTTTCGGCTCGGCGCTTGCTCTCGGCGATGGCGGCGCGCACGGACGGCGCGTCTCCGACATCGAGCGCCCTGACCTTGACCAGTAGTTCGTCGCGGATCGCGGTGGGTTTCGGACGCTGGGCGGTGAACGCGCGCAACGCTTCCCAGCCGGCCGGGGTCAATGCGTGCAGCCGTTTGTTCGGCCTGCGTTCCTGCTCGACGAGCCGGGTCCGGATAAGTCCTTCCTCTGCCATCCTGTCCAGTTCGCGGTACAGCTGCTGCGGGGTCGCCGTCCAGAAGTTGGCGACCGACGCGTCGAAGTCCTTGGCCAGGTCGTAGCCGGAGGCCTCTCCGTCGATCAGCGCGGCCATGACCGCGTTGCGTAGCGCCATCGACCCAGGTTAGCGGCATCTGGACATCGGCGCGGAACCTGATTACCGTTCTGGGGACATAGTCAACAAATTGAGTAGTCGAGGTGTGGGATGCATCCTTTCCGCAAGGCCGTCGAGGACCGTGACATAGCGGCCATCGAGGCGCTGCTGGCCGACGATGTGGTGTTCACCAGCCCGGTGGCGTTCACGCCGTATCCGGGCAAGCCGATCACCGCGGCGATCCTGCGCGCGGTGATGCGGGTCTTCGAGGACTTCCGCTACGTGCGTGAAATCGCCGACCAGGGTGGTCGCGACCACGCCTTCGTCTTCGAGGCGACAGTCGCGGGCAAACGGCTCACCGGCTGCGATTTCCTGCATTTCGACGATGACGGCCGCATCGATGATTTCACGGTGATGGTGCGACCACTCTCGGCCGCCACCGCATTGGCCGAAGCGATGGGCGCGCAATTCGAGCGCATCAAGAGCGAGGCCGCCGCCGCTATCGCGAGCGGCAGCGCGGGGGCATAGCGGAGTCCGCGGCAGCGGGTACCGCGACCGTGATCATGGCGACGATCATGTCGACGATCTCGTCGGAATCGGCCGGGTCGGGTGTGCGCGCTCCCGCTTCGAGGGTGCGTTCATAGTCGGCGATGAGGGCGAACATCACCGTCGCCATGGTTTCCAGGCGCTGACGCCGACGGCGCGGGGACAGTTGCGGCAACGCGGCCGACAGCCGGGTGGCGATGATACGTACGGCGGCGCGGTCGGAGCCCGCCAAACGCCGGGCGTCGGCGATCACCGGGTGGGCGCGCACCACCTCGAGGAAACGGCCGTAGTGGCTGACCCCGGAGCGGTCCAGAAGTTCGAGGATCGGTCCGGCGAGCATGGCGACCAGCGCGCGCACCTCGTGTGCGGTGCCGTCGGCCTCGTGGGTGGCGAGCAGTTCCATGCGACGGTGTTCGAGCCAGTTCATCCGCCGGTCGACGATGGCCTCGATCAGCCCTGCGCGGGAGTCGAAATAGTAGTGCACGGCGGAGTTGTTGCGCTGGCCCGCGGCTGCCGCGATATCGCGCAACGGCACTTCGACGCCGCGTTCGGCGATGAGTCGTTCGCCGGCGTCGAGCAGTGCCGACCGCGAATCATCGTTGTGCATGGCCGAACTGTACTAAACCAGAGCCTTGACGATATTAAGCGCTGATGATTAATTGAACTCGTGCGATTAGAACGCGTTGCAGTCTTGCCGGACGCCGCCGACGGCATCGCCGTGGCGCGGCGGCGGCGCGCGCGAGAACTCGCGATCAGCCCCGGCGGTGCCCGCCGATGAGTATCGCGGGCGGACCGATTTTCCAGCTGGGCTGGGTGGTGCCCGATATCGCCTCGGCGACAGCGGAATTCGCCGAGCGCTACGGCGTCGACGGATGGTTCACGATCCCCGAAGTGCGGTTCGGTCCGCCGACGTGCCGCTACCGGGGCTGTCCCGCCGAGTACACGAGCGCGGTGGCACTCGGTTACGCGGGCGGTCAGCAACTCGAACTGATCGAGCCGCGCTCCGGTGACAGCCCCTACTCCGACCATCTGACGCGGTTCGGGGCGGGACTGCACCATATCGCCTACGTGCCGGATGATTTCGATGCCGCGCTCGCGGGGGCGCGCGCCGCCGGAGTCGAGATCGTCGCCGAAGGCGGCTTCGAGGAATTCGGCATGGAATTCGCCTACCTCGACGGCGGGTCGATCGGAACCTGCGTCGAATTGATGCGACTGTCTGCGCGGATGAAGGCCGTGTTCGACCGGCTCGTACCGGAAGGGCACGCGAATCCATGGACGTAGGGGTCGGACGAACGCGCCACCTCTGCGCGGCACGGCCGCGCCAGCGGCACGAAAATCCACGAAGAATACTGGGATGAAAGGCAATCGAGATGCGATTCACCTATGCCGAGGCAATGACCGATCCGTCATATTACGTGCCGTTGGCACAGGCCGCCGAAGCCGCCGGATACAGCTCCATCACGGTCGCCGACAGCATCGCGTACCCGAAGGAATCCGATTCGACCTACCCCTACACCCCGGACGGCAACCGCGAATTCCTCGAGGACAAGCCGTTCATCGAGGCGTTCGTGCTCTCCGCCGCGATCCTGGCGGCGACGACCACGCTGCGAGTGACGCCGTTCGTGGTGAAACTGCCCATCCGACCACCGGTTCTGGTAGCCAAGCAAGCCTCCTCGCTCGCGGCACTGAGCAATAACCGGTTCGGCTTCGGCGTCGGCATCAGCCCGTGGCCGGACGACTTCGACATCATGGGCGTGCCGTTCGAGAAGCGCGGCGCCCGCATGGACGAATGCATCGACATCGTGCGCGGACTCTGCGCGGGCGGCTACTTCGAATTCCACGGTGAGTTCTACGACCTTCCGCCGATCAAGATCAACCCGATTTCGACCGAACCGGTGCCGATCCTCATCGGCGGCCACAGCAAACCCGCGCTGCGGCGCGCCGCCCAGCGCGGCGACGGCTGGATGCACGCGGGCGGCGACCCGGCCGAGTTGGACCGCCTGCTCGGCGAACTGGACACGTTGCGGGCCGAATACGGCACCCGCAAAGATTTCGAGCTGCACGTCATCTCGCTGGACGGTTTCACCGTCGACGGTGTCAAACGGCTGGAGGACAAGGGCATCACCGATGTCATCGTCGGCTTCCGCAATCCCTACACCACCGACCACGACACCGAATCCCTCGATACCAAGATCGCGAATCTGAGCCGGTTCGCCGAACGGGTGATCGCCAAGACCGGGAGCTGAGCGACAGCCGGGCCGGACCCGCCAGGGTGCGTTGAGGTCCATAGCCGGGACATGGCATCGGCGGCGTGCGTACGCTCGGCTTCGGCGCTGCGCGGCGCGTTCCGCACGCGTTCGACGCGGGTGGCAGGCGGATCGGGTGGCGGAGGCGGCATCACCCGGTCGGCGAACACATCTACGGAGGTGTCATGACTTTGGCGGTGCGGCTCGGCGAGCTGCTCGGGGGGACGGTACGCGGGATAGCCGACCTCGGTCCCAGTCACGGATGGACCCTGCATCGGGCGATTCTGTCCGACGGCCGTGACGTATTCGTCAAATCCGCACCGGACCACGCCGCCGTGCTCGCGGCCGAAGCCGCCGGACTACGCTGGCTGGCCGAAACCGCGCCGAACGCGGTGCCGCCGGTGCTGGCCGTCGATGACCATCTACTGGTCCTACCGTGGCTCCCGGAAGCCACCCCGACTCCCGCCGCCGCCGAACAGCTCGGCCGCGACCTCGCCGATCTGCATGCGAACTCCCCGGGCGTGTTCGGAGCCCCGTGGCCCGGCTGGATCGCCGAACTCCCGCTGGACAACACTGTTGTCCCGGATATCGAGGCAGCCGCGGACGCGGATGGTCACGGCGACGACGGCGTTGTCGGTGCCGCCGAATTCGGTGAAGTCCGCGACCGCACGGAGGCCACCGGCTCCACCGTCGGCGAATCCGCGAGCGGATGGGCGCGGTGGTATGCCGAGTACCGGCTCGCGCCCTTCCTGCCGGATGCCGCACGCCACCTCGGGACCGAGGGAACCCGGCTGGTGGAACAGGTCATCGACCGTGTCGAGACGCTCGCGGGCCCGCCCGAACCGTCCGCGCGCATCCACGGCGATCTCTGGTCGGGCAATATCCGCTGGAGCCGCGACCGCGCCAGGCTGATCGACCCAGCGGCTCACGGCGGGCATCGGGAAACCGATCTCGCGATGCTCGCACTGTTCGGAGCACCGCAACTGGATCGGATCGTCGCCGCCTACCACGAGGTTCGTCCGCTCGCCGACGGCTGGCGGGGACGCCTCGCGTTGCACCAACTGCATCCCCTGCTCGTGCATACCGTCCTCTTCGGCGGCTCCTACCGCGAGCAGACACTCGCCGCCGCGACCGCGGCGCTCTCGGCCAGGCACGGTTCGCCGGGCTGAGAAGTCCGCCTGCCCCTCACCGGTTTCCAGCGGTGAGGGCGCTGCGCGTGGCCTCGTCGGCGGGGAAGAACGATTCGATGGCCAATTCGGCGACGGTCACGTTCATCGGTGTGCCGAATACGGTGGTAACGCTGAGGAAAGCCAACTCCCCTGCCTCGTGACGCAGACGTAGCGGGACGACAGCCTGGTCCGGTTCGGGCAGGACGAGTTCGGTTTCGCCGCCGGGATAGGCGCGTAGCTCGTCGCGCAGTTCGACGAGCGAGGCAGCGCCGGTGACCTCGATCTGACGTGCCAACCGCGCGAAGAGATGCCCACGCCATTCGGCCAGGTTCACGATGCGGGGCGCCATCCCGGCGGGGTGCAGGCTCAGCCGCAGGGCGTTGACGGGCGGCGTGAGCAGGGCCGGGTCTATTCCGGTGAGCAGCAGCGCGACGCCGGAGTTGGCATCGATCATGGTCCAGTTCTGATCGATGGCCAATGCCGGATACGGCTGGTGGCCGACGAGGATCTGACGCATGGCGGTGCGGACCGCGTCCATGGCGGGCGTGTCGAGCGCGGGTTCGGCGTAGGCGGGGGCGTAACCGGCGGCGAGCAGCAGGCGATTGCGTTCGCGCAGTGGAATATCCAGGTGTTCGCACAGGTGGGCAAGCATGCCCCGACTCGGGGTGGCGCGACCGGTTTCGATGAAACTCAGATGCCGCGCCGAGGTCTCCGCGCGCCCGGCCAGTTCGAGTTGGCTCAGTCTGCGTTCGAGTCGCCACTGTCGCAGCAGGTCACCGGCGGTGCGATTACTCATCGTCCCGATCCTAGGAAGCCGCGGTCGTCGAGGCGATTACCTCCCGGGTAATGCGGGCTATGCCTCGGCGAGCCGCAGATTCGTGACCCGCAGTTGACGTTCGGTACCGGCCGCGAGCGCGCGCACCTGGTCCTCCTCGAGCCGCCCGCACACCCTGCCCCAGTGCAGCGCGACCTGATCTCCGACGTCTGCGTCGGCCGCGACGCGATGGTGTCCGCCTTCGATGACGGCGGGCTGAATCCCGGGCTCGGACAACAGCAATCGGCGTCCGTCCCGGATCAGGCGACGGCACTCGACGGTGATGTCGTCATCGCGGCGCGAACGCACCACCCCCCAGGTGATTCGGCAACTGTCGAGGATCCGCAGCGGGTGCTCGCCGGGGCCGACGCCGAGCAACCGGGACCACGGATACACGCCGAATACGTGGAAACAGTGATTCGGGGCCACCTCCCGCGCCAGATCCGGGGTCAGGTACTTCCAGTAGTGCCCCGCGACGGGACCGATCACCGCCAGGAGTTCACGCGCGAACGTCTCGCCGTCCAACTGCGCGCCGATACCTCCGCCCAGCCAGTACGACTCGACCAGGTGACGATCGAGCGGATCGGCGATTCCGGTCATCCGCGCCATCACCCGCAGGTACGGCCACGCGCCGGAGAACCGTCGCGCGACCTCGCGCACCTGCTCGGGCGTGCCCTCGCGCAACGCCGTCGCATCCGGTGGCCCGCAGTAGCCGAGATCATTGGGGGCATAGGCGAATCGGGCGAACAGATCCGCGCCGTCGTCGCTGGCTCGCACCGCGTCCCTCAACAGATTCGCGGCAGCTGCTCGCCCGCGGGCAGGTCGACGACCCTCGTGCCGCCGAGCGCCGTGCGCGCGACCACCATGCCGGGGTGCTGCGCCACGCAGACACCGATGGCCTCGGCTTTCGCGCCGAGGGGATGCGCGCGCATGGCCGCGAGGACAGCGTCCGCGTCACCGGGGGCGACGAAGGCGATCAGTTTGCCCTCGTTGGCCACGTACAAGGGGTCGAGGCCGAGCAGTCCGCAGGCGTCACGGACCGCGGCGGGCACAGGAAGCGCGCGTTCGTCCAGCGACACACCGACCTTCGCGACGCCCGCGATCTCGTTGAGGGTCGCCGCGACCCCGCCCCTGGTGGGGTCGCGCAGTACGTGGATATCGGCCCCGGTGGCGAGCATGGCCGCCACGAGACCGTGTAGCGGCGCGGTGTCACTGCACACCGTAGTACCGAATTCCAGACCTTCGCGGCAGCTCATCACCGCGATCCCGTGGACGCCGATCTCGCCGCTGATCAGCACGACATCGCCGGGACGCGCCCGCTGCGGCCGAATATCGACGCCATCATCGACCACGCCGATACCCGCGGTGTTGATGAAGATTCCGTCGCCGTGCCCGGAATCGACCACCTTGGTATCGCCGGTGACCAGCGTGACCCCGGCCGCGAGCGCCGCCGTGCCGACCGCTTTGGCCACCTGCGCGATATCGGCGAGCGCGGTCCCCTCCTCGAGAATGAACGCCGTGGAGAGCACCATCGGCCGGGCTCCCGACATGGCCAGGTCGTTGACCGTTCCGTTGACCGCGAGATCACCGATCGATCCGCCCGGGAACAGTAGGGGTTTCACCACGAAGGAATCGGTGGAGAACGCCAGGCGTACCCCGCCGAGCGTGACCACCGCGGAATCGCCGAGGGCCGCGTCGGCGGCGGGCCCGAAGGCGGGCAGGAACAGGTGCTCGACGAGTTCGCCGGACATCGCGCCGCCACCGCCGTGTCCCATCACGATATTCGGCGAATCACGCAGTGGCATCGGGCAGACCCACCGGTCCATATCGATGGCGGATTGCACGGCGGGCGCCGCCGCCTCCTCACGCATGGGCCACCTCCGCGGGCAGATCGAGCCGCCGGTACAGGTAGTAGGCCGCGCAGGCGCCTTCGGAGGAGACCATGGTGGCCCCCAAGGGATTCCGCGGTGTGCACTGCTTGCCGAAGGCGGCGCATTCGTGGGGTTTGATCAGCCCCTGCAGCACCTCGCCGGAGCGGCAGATCGAGGATTCCTCGGTACGCAGATCCCCGACGGCGAACCGCTGTTCGGCGTCGTAATGGCGGTAGCGCGGCGAGAGGCGCCAGCCGCTGCGCGGGATGACGCCGATCCCCCGCCAGGCGCGGTCGGTCACCTCGAAGACATCCTCTAGCATGGCCTTGGCCGCCGGATTGCCTTCGGCGCGCACCGCCCGGGGATAGGCGTTCTCCACCTCGTACCTGCCCTGCTCGAGTTGGATCACCGTGCGACGGATCCCTTCCAGGATGTCGAGCGGTTCGAAACCGGTCACGACCATCGGCACCCGGTATTTCTGTGCGATCGGCGGATATTCGGCGGTGCCCATCACACTGCAGACGTGACCTGCGGCCAGGAATCCCTGGACGCGGCAGTCCGGTGACTCCATGATCGCGGCGATGGCGGGTGGCACCAGCACGTGTGAGACCAGTAGCGAGAAGTTCTCGATACCCAGTTTCTTCGCCTGGTAGACCGTCATCGCGTTGGCGGGCGCCGTGGTCTCGAAGCCGATGCCGAAGAACACCACTTGCCGGTCGGGATTCTCCTTGGCGATGGTGAGCGCGTCCAACGGGGAGTACACGACCCGGACGTCGCCGCCTTCGCTCTTGACGCGGAACAGATCGCGTTCGCTGCCGGGAACCCGCAGCATATCCCCGAAGGAGCAGAAGATGACACCGGGCCCGGCGGCGATCTCGAGCGCCTTGTCGATCACTTCGAGCGGGGTCACGCAGACCGGGCAGCCGGGTCCGTGGATCATCTCGATCTCGTCGGGCAGTAACTGGTCGATACCGTGCCGGATGATCGAATGAGTTTGTCCGCCGCAAACTTCCATGATCGACCAGCGGCGGTTGGTGGCCGCGTGGATCTTGTCGAGCAGCTTCTCGGCCAGCCCGGGATCGCTGAACTCGTCGAGATATTTCATGATGCCTCCGGGTTGTCGTCGGTGGGCTCGGTGGACTCGGATGCCGGGGCCGAGGGATCGGGAAGTCCCGCCTGTCTGGCGGCGAGGGCGAACCCGTCGCCGAACTCCTCGTTCAGCACACCGAGGTGTTCGAATTCGGCCAGGGTGCGCAGCGCGGATTCCTCGTCGAGGCGCTGGATGGCGAAGCCGACGTGGACGACGACGTAATCACCGACCGCCGCGTCGGGGATGTATTCGAGGCACACATCCTTGTGCACGCCGCCGAAGTCGACGACCGACATCAGAGTACCGTCACGCTCCTGCAGGCTGAGTACTCTTCCCGGAACTGCCAGGCACATCGTTGCCTCCTTCGCTCATCCCGCGTTGCCCGCGAGCAGTTGCCCGAACGACAGACCCCCGTCGTTGGGTGGTAATCGGCGATGACAGAGGACGTGAAAACCTCTGGCGCGCAGAAGTGTCGTCGCACTCGACAGCAGTAGCGCGTTCTGGAAAACCCCGCCCGACAGCGCGACAGCGCTCACGCCGTCCGCGAAATCGACCGCGAGGTCGACGATCAGCGCCGCGACGGCGGCGTGGAAACGCGCGCCGATCACGCCAACGGGAACGTCGGCGACCGCGTCGGCGACCACGCGGGCGATCACCGGCGCGGGGTCGATCACCGCGGGGTCGGTCGAACGATCCAGCGCGAAGCGGTAACCGCTCGCGCCGCCGTCGATTCCGCGCGAGAGTCCCTCGAGTTCGATCGCCGCCTGCGCCTCGTAATCCACGCTGTGGCGGACACCGGCCAGTGAGGACACCGCGTCGAACAGCCGGCCCATGCTGGAGGTCGGGGTGCAGCCGAGCCCGGTCCGGAACTGGTGCGCCAGGATCTTCCGTTCGACATCGGGGCAGGCGCGGACCGACGGAATCCGCTCCGACCAGTCCAGCCCGGCGGCCCACAGATGCGCCAGCGCCATCCGGTACGGCCGGTGCACGGACGTATCGCCCGCTGCCAGCGGCACGTACCGCAGATGTGCCAGCCGCCGATAGCCTTTGTATCCGGCCGCGAGAACCTCCCCACCCCAGATGGCGCCGTCGGATCCGTATCCGGTGCCGTCGAAGGCGATTCCGAGCACGGTGTCCTCGAGGCCGAGACCGTGCTCCCCCATGACGGCGGCGATATGCGCGTGATGATGCTGGACCGTGTGCACCGGTCGATCACCGGCATGTGTGCGCGCCCACAGCGCGGAGCGATAGCGCGGGTGCGCGTCGGCGATCAAGTGCACCGGGCGCACGCCGGTCAAGGCGGACAGGTGCTCGGTCGCATCGCCGAAAGCGCGCAGGGTCGCGAGATCGTCCATATCGCCGACGTGCTGGCTGAGCCAGGCGTAGCGGCCTTCGCCGACGGCGCAGGTGTTCTTCAGATCGGCGCCGACGGCCAGGGTCGGCGCAATGGGGGCGGGCAGGGTGAGGGGTAGCGGCGCGTATCCGCGCGAGCGACGGACCGGGAGTTCGGCGCCGTCGACCAACCGCACCACGGAATCGTCGCACGGCACCAGGATCCGCCGATCATGCGACAGCCACGCGTCCGCCAGGTCGGCCAGTCGAGCGCGCGCGTCGTCATCGTCGTAACAGATCGGTTCACCGCCGCGATTGCCCGAGGTCATGACCAGCGTCTGCGGGCCGGGCTCGTCGCCGGGCAACCCGAACAACAGCAGATGCACGGGGGCGTAGGCGAGCAGGACCCCCAGATCCGGAATACCCGGAGCCACCGATCCGGCGACCCCGGCGCGACCGCGGGCGAGCAGGACGATCGGGCGTTGCGGGCCCGCGAGCAGCGCCGCGGCCGTGTCGTCGACATCGGCGACGGCGCGCGCGGCATCGAGATCGGGCACCATGACGGCGAATGGTTTGTCGCCGCGCCGCTTGCGGTGACGCAGCCGCGCGACGGCATCCTCATTGGTCGCGTCACAGGCGAGGTGGTAGCCGCCGATACCCTTCACCGCGAGAATTCCGCCTTCGCGCAACAGATTTCGCGCGGCGGTCAGCGGTTCGCCGACTCCGGGACCGTCGTAGGACAGGCGCGGGCCACAGTCCGGGCAGGCGATGGGCTGGGCGTGGAATCGCCGATCGGCGGGATCGCGGTACTCGGCGGCGCACCGTCGGCACATGGCGAAATCGGCCATCGATGTCCGGTCGCGGTCGTAGGGAAGGCCGGCGATGATGGTGAAGCGCGGACCGCAGTTGGTGCAGGTGATGAACGGGTGACGGTAGCGCCGGTCGGCCGGGTCGCGCATTTCGGCGGCGCAGTCCGCGCAGATTGCCATATCCGGCGAGGCCAGGGTGCGGCCACCGCCGGCACAGGTGGAATCCGCGATATGGAAGCCGGTGCCGCCGCGCACCGGGATCGCGCTCTCCTCGATCGCTTCGATCACCGCGAGCGGCGGTGGCCGTTCCCGGAGCCGACGGCAGAATTCGTCCAGATCGGCGGGGTCGCCCTCGATTTCGATGATCACCCCGGCACTGTCGTTGCACACCCGACCGGCCAACGCGAGTTCGGCCGCGGTGGTGTAGACGAACGGCCGGAACCCGACGCCCTGCACCACGCCCCGAACCAGCAGCCGCCGACGCAACCGATGCCCGGTCACGGCTGCTCACCTCGCCCCAGCAGCCGCAGCCCCGCCAGTGCGGCTCGCGCGCCCGCCTCGTCGGTCTTCTCCACCACGAAACCCATGTGGATGATGACCCAGTCCCCCGGCCTGGCCGGATCATTCTCGAGCAGACCGATATTCACCTTGCGGCACTCACCGGAGACCTCGACGAGTGCGACCTGATCGTGGTAGCCGTCGGGGATCTCCACGACACGACCCGGAATTCCGAGACACATGGTCATACCTCCGGCGTTGTCAGTGGTCGACGCTGAACCGGCTGCGCCGCGAGCAGATCCGCGAGCACCTCGCCCACCGCGTCGACCGCGGGGCCCACTGCCGCGGCGACCGGCTCGGACAGACCGATACCCGCCGCGACGGTGGCGATCCGGCAGCCGACGACGACCGTCGGCGGCACTGTCCCGCCCAGCGCGCGCACCCCGGCGAATACCGCGGCCGGATCCATCGCGTGCGCGTCGAGATTCGCGTCCGCGCTGGCTTCGGGATCGGCCGCGAACACCGCTATCCGTCCGGGCTCTCCCCGCTCGGGCAGCGCGTCGACCAGTACCAACGCCTCCCACGGGTCGAGCAGGTCGTAGGCCAAGTGCATCCCCCTGATGCCGTAATCGACGACGCGCACGGCATCGCTCGGATAGCACGGTAATCGCCGCACCACCTCCGGGCCGAACCCGTCGTCACCGAGGAAGATGTTGCCGATTCCGGCGACAAGCATCCGCGCTGTCATCTCACATCCGACGAATCTTCATGTACCGCCGGACATCCGGTATCGAACGCACGCCCACTATCAGGCCGAACGCGGCCACGGCGGCGACGAGAACGATCGCGATCATCCCAACCGTTTGCATGACGGACCTACCTTTCATATTTCCGGGCCGTCGAGCGGCTCGATTTCATCGGGCGCGAAATAGAGATAGCGGCCATACCATTCGTGCAGTTCGGCGGCGGGATCGTCCTCGATGACCACGCCGACGTGGGAATCGCCGTCCACGTCCTCGTGCACTGTCACCACCCGGGCCGCCCGGCCGTCGTAGAACAGGTCGTGAGCGTCGGCGCGCCGGGACGGACGCAACCGCACCCGGCTGCCTTTGCGCACGAGAACCCCGCCGACGGCCACCGCGTCGGAATCGGGCCGTACAGCCGTGTCGGCGCGCGGATCCCACCAGTCGAGGCCCTGCGGCACTTCCGGCACCACACGCGGGTCATCCAGCCGGTGCGGGTCACGCAGGACGCCGTGCAACCGCCCCATGCCGTCGGAGGTCATGGCATCGCAGCGGTCGATGATCGCGGCGGCGCGCGGATCGGTCGCGCGGGCCTGTTCCTTCTCCTCGTCGGTCATCGTCATCACGCGCAGGGTGAGGATCTCGTCGATTTCGGTGGAATCGAACAGCGGGCCCTCACTCTGCTCGGCGATCTCGGGGTGGTCGTAGAGGATGATCGGCGAGATCAGCACGAGGCGGCGCTCGCCGGGCGGGCCCGCGAGAACCGGGAAGCAGCGGTGATGCGCGCAGTCCTTCGCGGCTCGCTCCGCCTCCGGCGGCGGCTCCAGCAACGAAAGGAAACGACTGCCAGCGACTTCGGCGATCACGTGCGCGCCGATCAGCGATCGGGCGATGGCGTCCTGGCTGTCGGTGGCCTCGGCCCCGGTATTGGCGACCGCGACGGTGATCCGAGCGAATCCGTCGACCGGTTCGACCGCGAGCGTCAATTCCCCTACCAGCGGATTCCGGCTGCGCACCACCCGCCCGGCCGCAGCGCCACGCCGATGCGCCAGCATTTCGATATCGGCGCCGCCGGGTATCGCTATCGGCGTCGACATCGCGGCCAGGGGCACCGGACCGATGACGACTTCCCTTTCGACAGCCTCGTCCCAGGTGAGCCACGACCGCGTGCCCACCGTCAACTCCGGCACCGGTACTCCTTCGGCATTCTCCACCTGCCGCCGCTGCAATTGCAGGAACCGGACGGTCAGGGTGAGCGCGGCGTCCTCGGCCGCCTCGAGTAGGCATTGCGCGGTCAGTCCGGTTTCCTCGCCCAGCCCGGCCGCCGCGGCACCGGGGGGTCCGAGCACCCCGAACTGCCACCTGGACTGGTTCTTGCGCGACGTCGCGCGGTAGGGATAGAGCAGGTAGCCCTCGTACAACACAGCGTCGGCGACCGCTCGGGCCCTGGCCCGCGCCGCCGTCGTCCCCGCGAATTCCGGCGTCACGTCGGCTCCCCTGCCGGGTCGGTGGCCTCGGCGAGCAAGCGGGTGACGGCGCTGTCGAAATCGAGCATTCCGTGGCTCGACTTGTACGCCGCCAGCGCTGCGATGGTGCCGTCCTGCAAGCGCAACCAGCCCGAATCGGGGAAATTCGCGGCGACCAGCTCGCGCCAGACCGATACCGGCATCTGGTATCTGTCCTCGCGGTCCCAGGGAATCTGCTGCACGGCGAAACCAGTCGAACCCCTGATGAAGACGGTTCCGCTGAACAGGAAGAGCAGGGGTACGACGCCCTCGCGCAACGCGTGCAGATATTTCGACGCGCTCACCTCGAGGTCGTAGGTGCACGGCATCGGCAGATCCACCTCGGTGCCGCCGCTGAATCCGGGAACCGCGGTGGCGCACTGCATCCAGAGGAACGAGCGTTGGGTATCGCGCCACCGTTCGCGCGGCCCGAACAGGTCCGCCATGCCCGCGCCCTCCTCGTCGCTGTAGGGCCTGCGATGCGGTTCTATGCGCACCTGGGCGCGCAACACGATGGCGTGCACCGGTTCCTCGCCGACGGCGGCGATTCCGATGCGCGCCGACAGGATCGGCGTCACCGCGTAGGGCTGCGGGGCCATTCCGAGCACGGCGAAGGTCGTCGCGTATGCCGGACTCACGGCGCACCGCCTGGCCGGGCGCGCGCGGATACCGCGCGGAAGAATTCGTCGAGGTAACGGTGCACGTCCTGGCCGCCGTCGAAGCCGCGCCACAGCATCCGCATCCGGCCGACGAATTCGTAACAGGTATCGATGGGTAACAGCACGCAGGCCGCGTGGGCGGTGCCGCGCTCCGGCACCCGGATCATCAGAGCCTCGACGTCCGCGGCGATCACATCGAGTTCGGGATGTTCCTCGAGCAGCGTGCGCCACTGTCGCAGAGGTAACTCGGATTCGGTCGCCCCCGCCGGGCCAGGGTAGAACGCCACGGTGCGGCCCAACGCGGAATTGACGAAGAAGAAGGCCAGTCCCACCGGAATCTCGAGCGCGTCCCACTCCGCCTGACCGATGGTGAAATCCGGGAAGGACAGGTAGCGGTCCGGGACCGCCCGGTAGCGTAGCGCCGCGTCTGGATCGGTGAACAGCAGGTAGCAGCCCCGGCACACGCACATCAGCTGCCGCCCTTCGATATTCACGACATGCTGGTGTGCCTCGGCGATGGGTTCGGCGCACATCTCGCAGTGTTCGCCCGCCGCCGCGACCGGGGTGCGATCGGCGGTGATCCTGCGCAGCACCCGCAGCGGCGAGGTCACCCGCTCACCCCCGCGGGAACCGCCACCGACGGCTGACCGCCGCGCATCAGCACCGGCAACGGTTCGAGATGGCCGTCGCCGTCGACCCGCGCGCCCGCGCGCACCACGTCGAAATGCGCGTGACAGGAGGGGCAGCGCAGCACCGCGTCACCGACGGGGAATCCGACCCTGCGGTGCAGTGCCGCCCCCGCGAGCGAGTTGTCGCACGCGGGGCAGTGATCGCGGTAGACGAACAGGTCGTCACCGACCAGGCAGGCCAGCACATCCAGTCCCGCGACGGCGAATCCGCCGACCTCGCCCTGTGCGAGCGCGCCCAGTTCCGGGACCGCGACCCAGTTTCCGCCCTGATGCGGGCCGGTGTGAGTCTCCGCGTGTACCCGGGAGAACAGCGAGTCGGCGGAGAACACGCCCGACGACGACTCCTTCGGCGCGGCGGCCACATCGATGGCGTCGATCTCGGGCGCGGCGGCCCGTACCGCCTCCTCGACCGCGAGTTCCAGGGTCACCGCCGAGGACGGGCAGGTCCGGCAGCTGCCCGTCAATTCCAGGCGGACCACACCGTCGGCCACACCGAGCAGTGTCACGTCGCCGCCGTGCGATCCGAGGTAGGGCCGCACGCTGTCCAGTGCCGTCTGGACCCTGGTGTGGACATCGTGCGGGTGCAGTCCGTGCACGAGTAACAGACTCGCCACCAGATCGTCGCGGGCCAGCCGGTCGGCCGAGGCCGCGTCGAGCAGCCCCAGGATGCGCCGCAATCCCGTGCCGTAGAGATCGGAGACCTCACGGACCAACTGTTCGGCGCGTTCGCGGGCCATCGGGCCGCCCGCCGCACTCGCGTCGAGGAGCGTCTCGATCCGATCTCCCGCGCCGCGCCAGTGGTTGTCGTCGGTGACCTGTCTGTCCTCGTTGTGGATCGCTGTGGTGTGGATCGCTGTGTTTTGGATCGCTGTGTTATGGATCGCTGCCCCGTCCCTGTCCAACGGACGAACCTCCATCGGCCTACTCCGGCGTCGCTATCTGGGTCGGCGAATGCAGCGTGTTCAGCGACTTTCCGTTACCGAGATACATGTGCACGCCGCACGGCAGGCAGGGATCGAAACTGCGCACGGTGCGCATGATGTCGATGCCCTTGAAATGCTCGCGATCGTTCTCCTCGAAGATCGGCTGTCCCTGCACCGCGTCCTCGTACGGGCCTGGGGTTCCGAAGTTGTCGCGGGGATTGGCGTTCCACGGTGTCGGCGGATACGGGTGATAGTTCGCGATCTTGCCGTCCCTGATCACCATGTGATGCGACAGCACGCCGCGCACGGCCTCGGTGAACCCGCAGCCGATCCCTTCGTCGGGCACCTCGAACGTCTCCCACGTCTTGGTGCGACCCGCCCGGATCTCCTCGAGTGCCTTCTCCGCGAAATGCAGGGCGCACGCCGCCGAGTACGCCTGGAAATAGGTTCTGGCGCGGTCGCGTTCGATGGTGTTGCTGCCGCGCTCGGGAATCTTCCACTCGAACGAGACCGGACCTTTCAACGCGGTCTTCGGCAAGTTGATCTGCACACTGCGGCCCGTGGATTTCACGTACCCGATGTCGACGAGTCCGGCCAGCGCCGTCGACCACAGCCGGGCCAGCGGTCCGCCGCCGGTATCCAATGCCAGATGATCGGTGCCGTCGAACCAGCGCGGCGACATCACCCAGCTGTACTTGTCGTCCATATCGCGTTTCTGCGGTTTGGGATTCGTGTGCTGATTCCAGGGGTGACGCCGATCCACCGGATTGCCGAGCGGATCGGTGGTGACGAACATTTCCTGGTCGGTCCAGTCGTCGTAATAAGAACTGCCCAGCATGATCCGGATGCCGAGATTGATATCCACCAGCGACGTGGTGATCAGGCGTCCGTCGACGACGATGCCGGGGGTCACGAACATCTTGCGACCCCAGTCCTCCATATCCCGATAGGCGAAATTGCAGACTTCTGGATCCTGGAACGAGCCCCAGCACCCGAGCAGAGTGCGGCGCAGGCCGACCTGTTCGTACCCTGGCAATGCCTCGTAGAAGAAGTCGAAGAGGTCGTCGTGCATCGGCACGACCTTCTTCATGAATTCGACGTAGCGCATCAGCCGAGTCATGTAGTCGGTCATCAACTGGATCGTGGCGACCGTGCCGACACCGCCTGGATACAGCGTCGACGGATGGACATGCCTGCCCTCCATGAGACAGAACATTTCCCGCGTATACCGGCTGACCTGCAACGCTTCCCGATAGAAGTCACCGGTGAACGGATTGAGGGCGCGCATGATGTCGGCGACCGTGCGGTACCCGTGCGCGTCCGAATGCGGTGCCAGGGTTTTCTCGGCCTGGGCGAGCACACCAGGATTCGTCTCGGACACCATCTTCTCGCAGAAATCCACGCCGACCAGATTCTCCTGGAAGATGTTGTGGTCGAACATGTATTCGGCGGCCTCGCCCAGGTTGACGATCCACTCGCCCAGATGCGGTGGTTTCACCCCGTAGGCCATGTTCTGGCAGTAGCAGGAACAGGTCGCGTGGTTGTCCCCGCAGATCCCGCAGATACGGCTGGTGATGAAATGCGCGTCGCGCGGATCCTTGCCCTTCATGAAGATCGAGTAGCCGCGGAAGATCGACGACGTGCTGTGGCATTCGACGACCTCACGATTCTCGAAATCGATTTTCGTGTAGATGCCCAGGCTGCCGACGATGCGCGTGATCGGATCCCAGGCCATCTCCACGAGGGCATCGGGGTCGATCTTCTTGTGCGACGGCTCGGGGATGATGGCTGTCATCGAAGATCCTCCTACCAGGTCCGGGTCGCGCCGGATTCCAGTCGTTCGCCCTTGTGCCGCCAGCGCGGCTCTTTGTCGACCGTGCGGCCGGTGATGTTGCGCAGGCTGCGGATCACCGACCCGTAGAGCCCCGACGCCGTGGACGAGAGCTTGCCGCCGGGCGGCTCGTCCATGAACGGCATGAATTTGTCCGGGAATCCCGGCATCGTGCACCCGATGCAGATGCCGCCGACATTCGGGCATCCACCGACTCCGTTGATCCACCCGCGTTTGGGCACATTGCATTTCACCACCGGACCCCAGCAGCCCAGTTTCACGATGCATTTCGACGAACCGTATTCGGTCGCGAAATCGCCCTGTTCGTAGTAGCCCGCTCGATCACAGCCCTCGTGGACCGTGGCGCCGAAAAGCCATTTCGGTCGCAGCGCCTCATCGAGCGGAATCATCGGCGCCTGGCCGGTCGCCATATACAGCAGGTAGGTCAGTGTCTCCGACAGATTGTCCGGCTGAATGGGGCATCCCGGCACGCAGACGATCGGAATCCCGGCCTTGCTCTTCCATTCCCAGCCGAGATAGTCCGGCACACCCATCGCACCGGTGGGATTACCGGCCATGGCGTGGATGCCGCCGTAGGTCGCGCAGGTGCCGACCGCGACGACGGCGGTCGCCTTGGGCGCGAGACGGTCGAGCCACTCGCTCGTCGTCATCGGCTGGCCGGTCGCTGGATCGTTGCCGAAACCGCACCAGTAGCCGTCTTCGTGGAGTTTCTCGTTCGGGATGGACCCCTCGACGACCAGGACGAAGGGGTCGAGTTCACCCCGATCCGCTCTGAAGAACCATCCGAGGAAGTCGTCGGCTCCCCCGCTCGGACCGCATTCGAAATCGATGAGCGGCCAGTGGACGGCGATCTTGGGCAGGCCGGGGAGCGCGCCGAGCGCGATCTCCTCGATGCTGGGCTGGGTGGCGGCCGTCAGCGCCACCGAATCACCGTCGCAGCTGAGGCCCGCGTTGATCCAGAGAACATGGATCAAGGTCTCTTCGGCCTGTAATGCTTCCTGTGTTGGCATGGGCTGTGCCACTTCCTGAAATCGAACATTCGGCTGTTCCCGCCGGTTCCGAAGAACGGGCATCGAATGTGATCCTGATCACGTCAGTTTAGGTCCGTGGAGATAGATCATCAATAGCTCCACGATTGCTGAGGGACTGCCTCGCGCGCAGCCACTCGTACCACCGCGCGAGGCCCTCGCCCGTCGTCGCGGAGACGGGGATGATCTCGATCCCCGGATTCACCGAATTCGCGTACTGCTCGCATCGCGCCGGATCGAAATCGACGTAGGGCAACAGATCGATCTTGTTGAGAAGTACCAGTTGAGCGGCGGCGAACATATGCGGATATTTCAGTGGTTTATCGGTCCCCTCGGTCACCGATATCACCACGACCTTGCCGCTTTCGCCGAGATCGAACAGCGCGGGACAGACCAGATTGCCGACGTTCTCGACGAACAGCAGGGTGCCCGGCGCTGGATCGAGTGCGTCGAGCGCGCCGCTCATCATCTGCGCGTCCAGGTGACACCCCGCGCCGGTATTGATCTGGACGACCGGTCGGCCTGTCGCCCGTATCCGCTCGGCATCGAGCAGGGTGGCCTGATCGCCTTCGATGACCGCCGTCGGCACCTCGGCGAGTTCGCGTATCGTCCGCTCCAACAGGGTGGTCTTCCCCGCGCCGGGTGAACTGGTCATATTCAGCGCGAGGATGCCGAGGCGCGCGAGCCGGTCGCGATTCCGCGCGGCCAGTTCGTCGTTCTTCGCGAGAACCTTCTGTTCCAATGTGACGGTTTCGGTCACCGGCAGATGCAGGTGATCGTGATCGTGATCGTGCGGATGCGCGTGGTCGTGGCGGTGGTCGCCGTCGAGATCACCGCCGTGGCGCCGGTGCTCGTGCGGGATCGTGATCACCGCTGCCGCGTCGTCCCCACATCCACAGGTTGCGCACATGCTGGACTCACTTCCATCGAGGTGATTCGAAGTTCCTGCCCGGCCCGCACGTCGACGTTCACGCCACCGCATTCGGGGCACAGCAGTATCGGATCGGTCAGAACGAATTCCGCGCCGCAATCGCGGCATTGCGCGGCCCCCGGCACGTCCACGATCTCGAGAGACGCGCCTTCGGCGACGGTCCCCTCGGCGGCGAGTTCGAAACAGAACCGCATCGCATCGGGAACCACCGCGCACAGCCCGCCCACCGCGACGGTGACACTGTGCACCCGTCGACCCGCCGCGTGCTCGCACACCGCGTCGATGACACTTCGGGTGATAGCCATTTCATGCATCACGGTCTCGGTTCGACGAAGGGGAACCCGGATATGAGGCTACTCCCGCACACCCCCGTCCGAGACCGCTTCCCGACCGTCGATCACCACTGGGGGCCAGCACCGCTTACCCGCCCGGTAATCGACAGCGCGGACGGGCGAGGATGATCATTCGCGTAACGAAAGGATCGACCGGATGACCACGACGACGCGCTACGCCTTCGACACCGACACCGCGAACACGGCCGTCGGCGAACACGAATACGCCCTCGACCTGTCCGAACGCTGGACCACCATGGCCGGCACCGCGAACGGCGGCTATCTACTCGCCTCCTGTCTACAGGCATTGCGCAGGGAGATCCCCCAACCCGATCTGCTGTCGGCGTCCGCGCACTACCTCAGGCCCGGCGTGATCGGTCCCGCGCGCATCCGCACCGAAGTCGCGCGCATCGGTCGGCGCACCGCGACGGGAACGGCGCTCCTCACCCGGGACGACCGCGAAATCATCCGCGTCCTCGCGACTTTCACCGACCTCGCCAAGGCCGAAGGGCAGACGGTCGAACGTGGTGAGCCGCCGGTTCTTCCGCCGCCGGACCGCTGCGTGAACCCCCTCGAGGCGATGGGCTGGTCGGCCGCCACCATCGCCGGTCAGGTCGAATTCCGCACCGCCGAAGTGCCGGGGTTCTTCCGTGGCGAACCCGGCGGCACCGCCGCGGCCGATTTCTGGCTGCGTTTCGCCGATGGCAGGCCGGCCGATCCGATCGCCCTCGCGCTACTGGTCGACTCCGCCGCGCCCGTCGTCTTCGATCTCGGTGTATCCGGCAGTTCCACCATCGAACTCACCGTCCACATCCGGCGCAGGCCCGCACCGGGCTGGCTGGCCTGCCGGGTGCGCACCAATCACCTGGTCAACGGATTCCACGAAGAGGATTTCGATATCTGGGACAGCACCGGCGCGCTCGTCGCCCAGTCCCGTCAGCTGGCGTTGATCCCGTAGCGCCGGTTGTCGCGGCCGGTAGGTCACCGGTCGGCGGGGCGATCCGGTTCGGCTCCCGGTGTGGCATCACCACGGTCGCTGGGCGCATCTGCGGTCGCACCGACGGGTACGGAGAGTTCGGCGCTGGGGCGGGAGATTCGACCGGCGTGCGACTCGGCGCGTATCCGCTCGGCCATGTGCGGGTAGTGCAGTTCGAAGGCGGGGCGCTCGGACCGGATGCGCGGCAGCTCGTAGAAGTTGTGCCGCGGCGGCGGGCAGCTGGTCGCCCACTCCAGCGAATTGCCGTAACCCCATGGATCGTCGACGGTGACGACCTCGCCGTAGCGGTAACTCCTGAAGATGTTCCACACGAACACGATCATCGAGGCGCCGAGCACGAACGTGCCGATCGTCGAAATCGTGTTGAGTGTGGTGAATCCGTCGGTGGGCAGGTAGTCGGCGTAGCGCCGCGGCATACCCATGTTGCCGAGCCAGTGCTGCACGAGGAACGTGCTGTGGAAGCCGACGAAGGTCGTCCAGAAGTGCCACTTGGCCAGCCGCTCGTCCAGCATTCGGCCGGTCATCTTGGGGAACCAGAAGTAGATGCCGGCGAAGGTGGCGAACGCGATGGTGCCGAACAGCACGTAGTGGAAGTGCGCGACGACGAAATAGGTGTCGGTGACATGCCAGTCGAGCGGCGGGCTGGCCAGGATGACGCCGGAGAGACCACCGAACAGGAACGTGACGATGAAGCCGATCGAGAACAACATCGGCGATTCGAAGGTCAGCTGACCGCGCCACATGGTGCCGATCCAGTTGAAGAACTTCACGCCGGTCGGCACCGCGATGAGGAAGGTCATCAATGAGAAGTACGGCAGCAGCACCGCGCCGGTGGCGTACATGTGGTGCGCCCACACCGCCATCGACAGCGCCGCGATCGCGAGTGTCGCGTACACCAGCGCGACATAGCCGAAGATCGGTTTCCGGGAGAAGACCGGGAAGATCTCCGAGACTATCCCGAAGAACGGAATCGCGATGACGTAGACCTCGGGGTGCCCGAAGAACCAGAACAGGTGCTGGTAGAGGATCTGGCCGCCGTTGGCGGTGTCGTAGATGTGCCCGCCGAGGCGTCGGTCATAGGCCAACGCGAACAGCGCGGCGGTGAGCACGGGGAAGACCATCAGCACCAGGATGCTCGTGACCAGAATGTTCCAGGTGAAAATCGGCATCCGGAACATCGTCATCCCCGGCGCGCGCAGGCACACCACCGTGGTGATCATGTTCACCCCACTGAGGATGGTGCCGAGACCCGAGACCGCGAGTCCCAGAATCCAGAGATCGGCTCCCACGCCCGGCGAATGTTCGATGGTGCTCAACGGCACGTAGGCCGTCCAGCCGAAATCCGCGGCCCCGCCCGGTGTCAGGAAACCGGATACCGTCAGCGTGGCGCCGAACAGATACAGCCAGTAGCTCAACGCGTTGAGCCGGGGGAAGGCGACGTCGGGAGCTCCGATCTGCAACGGCAGGATGGCGTTGGCGAAACCGAAGACCACCGGAGTCGCGTAGAACAGCAGCATGATCGTGCCGTGGATCGTGAACAACTGGTTGTACTGCTCGGGTGACAGGAACTGCAGACCCGGCCGGGCCAGCTCACCACGCAGCAACAGCGCCATCAGCCCACCGAGCATGAAGAATGCCGTCGCGGAGAACAGGTACATCATGCCGAGCAGTTTCGGATCGGTGGTGGTGATTATCCGATACAGCGCCGAACCCTTCGGCCCGACCCGCTGTGGATACGGCCGGACGGCCTCCAGCTCAGGAACACTGTGAGAAGGTAACGCAGTCAAGGCTCCTCCTTGGCCGATTCAGCCGACCTGCGGCGATTTACCCGGTACCCCGAGACTTCCGGCATGTCATGTCGAGCAGCACTGTCAACCCTACTTCCGATCGCGGGTGAAAGGGATGACCTTTGCCCAGAAAGCGGTACATGTCGGTCGGCTCCATCGTCATCGACCGCAGCGGTTCGGCCCGAGTAGTTCGACCGTCGGTGCGGTCCGTTCCGGGAGTTGCGGTCCGCACGCGTTTCGGGAAATGCCGCGTGCCGTTCGCCCACCGACTGGACCGCGTTGCCGTTTTCCGGCGCGGGGGGCGGTCATTGGCGATCAGGACGGCCATCCACGGAAGCGGCACCGACGCCACGAGAATGCCGACAGCCAGCCAGGCGATACCGGTCAGGCCGTATATCACGGATGCCGAGATCAACGCGGGTAGCCGGAAGGACATCAAGGTCACGTATCTGCGCACACGCGCCCGATGCTGCTGCTCGTAGGACGGTCGCGCGGCGGTGACCAGACCTGCTTCTTCGCCCCGACGCCATCGGCTCATCCCGTCGGTACTGTGCACGGCATCCCGCCGGGGCGGGCGTGAGCGTGTCATTGTCGCCGCGTACCCGTGACGCACCTTCGGTAATCAGGGAGCCTGCGGAATATTCGAATTGCAGTCGCGATCGCAATCATTCGTGTGCGCGGCTGTGACCTTCACACCCCTCACCGATGCCCGAGGCCGCGCCCGCGGGCGGATCCGCCTCCCAGCTCGGCGAAATCGCCTCGCATACCGTCACGTCACGTGACGGTATGCGACTAGCGCTCTCCCTTTTCCCTGTCTCCGAGGACCTTCGACACCACACGAATGACGCCGCACGGGGATCGCAGCGCCCGCATCCGCTTCGACCTCGAAGTCCCCACCCTCTGCTATGTCATCGAGAATGCGTGGAACACAAGAAGACTCGACGATCCCACAGCGCTGAGATCGAACGACTGATCAATCAGCACCGCGCCGAGGCCGTCGATTCGACGCCCGCGCCCATGCGGGTCACTCCGAAGTAGCCACGAACGTCACGGGAACGGCATTCACCTACGCCCGAGCCGCTCCGACCGGAGTCGCACACGCACTGCCGACCTTCGCCCGTGCGCCCCATCCGACGGCGGCCACCGATCCGCAAGCCACTCACCGCGAAACCAACTGCGCCCGCAGCGACGTCGAACGGTAAGGTGTGAGCCTATGAGCCCGCCGACATCGCGAATTCGCCGCGGTTCGGGTGTCGGTTACGATGATGCATCATGATTCACCGTCAGATATCTGGCATTTCGATTGCCAGGTGTTTACGGTGAATAGTGTTGGTAATCCAACGCTGCTCGATCTCTCGAAAGGAGGGCTTCATGGTCTTCACCCTTCGTGTACCAAGCGCCATCGCCCAAGGGCCAACTTGGGCGCGTGTCGTCTCGATCCTGGGGAATGCGACGACGCCCCCGACGCAGACGCCTACCGGCGAAACCGCCCACGTCACCGTCGGTATTCACGAGGCCGCCGCCCACTGACGCCGCGCCGAACGCCGGCACCTGCCCGCGATTCGCGCGCGCCCCAGCCGAACTCGATGTCGATCGAATCGACGCGCCGCCCGGTTTTTTTCGCCACCGGCGGAACACCCGGGCGACACCGTAGGGCACGGCAACTTCGTTACGTCGACGCCACCCCACGTGCGGCCCCGCAAAACGCGGGGCCGCACGCGTGATTCGTGCGTGGTATCGGCCGGCTTCCCACGAGGCGGCCGATACTCGCACCGGCACCGCCACCGGCCGCCCGGCACGATTCCGTAGCCGTCCGGGCGAACTCAGCCCACACGCCGTATTACGGCCCCGAAAACGGCGCATTCGACGTCACATTCACGGCACGACGCGCACGGTTGCACTCGATGCGCCGATCCCCCTGCTACGTATTGCGCCCCCGCGAACCCATGGCCGCCGGACCGTTCGCGAAATGCCGAAACGATACCGATACGTCACAATTCGGCATCGCACCTGTCTCGCGCGGTCGCCCCGGCCTCGCGAGGACATCCGGCATCGGCTCATCGAGGGTCCGCACCGCCGGATCACCCAGCAGCGCCGCCGCGATTCCGAGGCGCCGCCGCATACCGAGGAAGAAGCCGCGCACCCGCCTGCGCGCCACCGAGGTCGATTCGGCATTCGCGCGGCGCATGCCCCGGGACCGTGGCACTGCCCGGACCGAATTCGGTCAGTGCGTCCACCAATGCGGCGGCGGCATCGTCCACGCGCAGGCTCACGGCGCTGTCGAGCGCGGCGCGTAGGTTCCCCAGTTCGGGTTCGAGAACGGACAGCCGGTGCCGCCGGGCCGTGCCGTGACGCCGGGCACGGAGAGACAGGTCGGTGTAGTACCGCATATGCCGCTGCTGGACATCGGTGAGTTCACCGGCCTCGCCGAGACGTTCGGCGGCGTAGGCGCGGACCGATTCCAGCAGGCTGTAGCGGGGACCGGCGGCGCTTTCGGTCATCTGCACAAGCGAGCGCTCGACCAGACGCGCCAACGCGGGCAGCACATCCGATTCGCCGTCCGCCGTGACGGCGGCCACCGCCGCGATCGTCGCGCCGTCCACATGTACCGCTGTCCGGCGCAGCACGAGTTGTTCACGGGGCGTGAGCAATTGCCAACTCCAGTCGATCGCGGCGCGCAGGCCCCGATGCCGGGCTGGTCCGCCGCGACGGGTCGCGCCGAGCAGCGTGAACCGGTCATCGAGCCGCGCGGCCGATTCCGCCACACCGAGAGTGCGCACCGTCGCGGCTGCCAGCTCGAGGGCGAGCGGAAGACCATCGAGCCGACGGCAGATCTCGGCGACCGCGGCGGCGTTGTGTGAGTCGAGCCGGAAGCCGGGCGCGGCGGCCCGCGCGCGGTCGGCGAACAGTTCCACCGAGGCGTAGGAGTTCACCTCCTCCGCCGGGGTATTCGCTGGCGGTATGGGCAGTGGCGCGACCACCCATACCCGTTCACCGGCGACCGCAAGCGGTTCCTGGCTCGTCGCGAGAATGCGCATTCGGTGGGCGGCGCGCACCAGTGCGTCGACCACGACCGCGACGGGCTCGATCGCGCGTTCGCAATTCTCCAGCACGATCGCCATGTTCCGATCGGCCAGCGCGGAGGTGAGATGTCGCAGCGCCGCACCGTCCGCGTCGGGCAGCGCCAGCGCACGGGCGATATGCGCGGCGACCGTCGACTCATCGATATCGGGCCCTTCGAGATCGGACAGCTCCACCGACCACACCTCGTCGACTCCACCGCAGCCGAGATCGTGGATCGCCCGCAGGGCCAGCGCCGACTTTCCCACGCCGCCGGGACCGGTGAGGGTCAGCAGACGGGTCGTCGTCATCGAGTCGCGAATCTCGAGCAGATCGGCGGACCGGCCGATCAGCGGGTGCGCCGCGGCAGGCAGATTCGTCACCGGACGAGTCGGGCTCGCGGCGCGCAAAGCGGGTGCCTGTTCGAGGATCGCCTGGTAAAGGGCGGTCACCTCGGGACTGGGATCGATACCCAGTTCATCGGCGAGCCGGGTGCGATGCTCGGCGTAGGCGGCCAGCGCTTCGCTCTGCCGCCCGGATTGATAGAGCGCGCGCAGTTGTACCGCGCGCAGACGTTCGCAGAAGGGATGGCGGGCGACCAGTTCGCCGAGTTCACCGGCGAGCGTGTGATGTTCACCGAGGTCGAGGCGTGCCTCCGCATGATCGCCGAGGGCGGTCACCCGTTCTTCGTCGAGCACCGTCGCCACCGATCGGGTGAAGGCGCTGTCGGTGAAGTCGGCGTAGGCGGGCCCGCGCCACAGGTCGAGCGCCTCGGCCAGCAGCGCTGCTCGCGCACGCGGGTCCTCGACGTCGCGAGTGCGTGCGACCAGCGCGCGGAATCGGCCCGCGTCGACGGCGTCCCGGCCGACCGCGAGTCGATAGCCGGTCGGCTGCCACATCACCAGATCGCGCGCGCCCGGTTCGGCGGCGTCGAGGGCACGGCGTAGTTGGGATACTCGCGTCTGCAGGGTCGCTACGGGATTGCGCGGAAGTCGCTCGCCCCAAAGATCATCGATGAGCCGGTCGACGGGGACGGCACGTCCCTCTGCGGCGAGCAGATCTGTCAGTAGCGCCCGGACTTTCGCTTCCGGAATCGGCACCGCGGCGCCGTCCTCGGCCCAGACGGCCAATGGGCCGAGCACCCCGAAACGCATACCGCAACCGTACTCGGACCGCGTACCTACAGCGGATCCGAAGCACACCTGAAGCGGCCTTCGGCACCGTTGCGGCATCACCCCGTTGCCAGTACAGGAGTCGATCAGATTGACCGTATTCGTGAGTCGTGAAGTCCGCCTGACCTCCCGCCCGGTCGGTGCGCCGGTCCCGCAGAATTTCCACGTGGTCGACACCGAGGTGCCGGAGCCGACCGCGGGCCGGATCGTGGTCCGCAACACCTGGATGTCGGTGGACCCGTACATGCGCGGGCGGATGGACGACGGCGCGTCCTACATCGAACCGTTCCGGATCGGCGAGGCGCTGGAGGGGCATGCGATCGGTGTAGTCGTCGCCTCGGCGAGCGCCGATATTCCCGTGGGCGCCACCGTCGTCCATTTCGCCGGATGGCGGGAATACGCCGTGCTCGACGCCGCCGAGGCGACCGTTGTCGACACCTCGCGCCCCCGTCCGCAGGACCATCTCGACGCGCTGGGACAGACCGGGTTCACCGCCTACCTGGCGGTCACCGAGATCGCGCGAATCCGCACCGGCGATGTGGTGTTCGTATCCGGCGCGGCGGGCGCCGTCGGCAGTGTCGCCGGTCAGCTGGCCAGGAGATTCGGTGCGGCCCGCGTGATCGGTTCGGCGGGTGGTCCGGTGAAAGCCCGCGTCCTCACCGAGGAATTCGGTTTCGACGCCGCCATCGACTACCGCGCCGGATCGGTGGCAGAACAGTTGGCCGTCGCCGCTCCCGACGGCATCGATGTCTACATCGATAATGTGGGCGGCGATCACCTGGAAGCGGCGATCGGCGCGCTGCGCATGCACGGTCGCGCCGCCCTGATCGGCATGATCAGCGGCTACAACGCCGCCGCACCCGCCCCCGGCCCCACCAACCTCTACGACATCGTCACCAAACATCTGACGTTGCGCGGACTGCTCGTCACCGAATACGCCGACCGCGCCCCCGCCTACGCCGCCGCTGCCGCACGCTGGCTCGCCGACGGGAGCCTGCGCACCAGGCAGACCGTGGTGGACGGCATCGACAACGCGCCGCGTGCGTTTCTCGGTATGTTGAGCGGCGCGAATACCGGAAAAATGCTCGTGCGCTTGTGACGGTCGGGGCTCGAGCCTCAGACCGCTCCGAAATGCGCCAGCAGGTATTCCGCGACGGTCCCCGGACGTTCGGCCTGCAGGAAATGGCCGCACCCGGGGATCCGCACCGCGTGCGCGCCGACGCTGTCCGACAGCGCACGTTGCAGACCCGGGTGCAGGCAGCCGTCCTCGGCTCCCGCCAGGGCCAGGGTGGGCAGTGCGGCGGCCGGGGCGGTCAACACCCGGTAGAACTCGCGGGTTTCGGGTCGGTGCGCGCGAAACAGCGCCCGGTAGTACCTGGTCGCCGCCCAGCCGAGTCGCCGGTCGGTGAATACGGCGCGCACCGGAGCGAAATGGTCCTCGGTGAACGCCCACCCGGGCGACCAGCACGACCAGATCTCGCGCACGAACGCCGCGTCCGAGCGCGCGAGCAGCCGCGCGGACGCGCCGCACTGCATGAGGCCGATATAGGACGACATCACGGTCTGTCGCGGCAGATACGGCAAGGCGGACAGCGCGCTCGCCCGGCCGCCGAACGGTGGAATCGCCAGCAGACTCAGCGAACGCCACAGCCGGGTGCGCGTTTTCGCGAGATGGATGGCAGCGAAGGCGCCCCAGTCGTGTCCGACCAGATGGGCGGGCGCACCGCCGAGAAACTCGTGCCAGATCGCGATGTCCTCGGCCGCGGCGGGCACGTCGTAGCGCGCGGCGGGGTCGTAGCTGCCGATCGTGTAGCCGCGCAACCACGGCGCGAGCACCTGATATCCCGCGGCGACGAGCGGCGGGATCACCTCGTCCCAACTGTGCGGGGTGTCGGGGAATCCGTGCAGCAGGATGACCGGCGTCGCGCCGGGATCACCGAATCGACGCGCCGTCAACGTCAGCCCGTCGCGTGACCACGTCGTTTCGGTGCGCGCCGATGTCATCGCGGAATCCTCATGGGTATCACCGTAGTGCCGATGGCGTGCGAAGACGGGCATTCTCGCGGCCACCCGAGCAGATCATCGACCGATTCCCGGTCCGGGGAACTGCGTGGGCGCGGTAGCCTGTCTGCAAGTGAATCCTGAAGAAGAGGCAGTAACTTATGGGCGCCACGACCATTGCGCGACAATGCACCCTGTGCGAAGCGCACTGCGGAATTCTGGTGAGCGTCGAGGACGATCGCGTCACCCGGATCGAAGGTAACCCCGACGACGTCCTGTCCAAGGGCTACATCTGCCCGAAGGCGACGGCGATGGGCGGACTGCACCACGATCCCGACCGGTTGCGCACGCCGGTGCGACGAGTCGGCGACGCCTTCGAGCCGATCGGATGGGACGAGGCGTTCCAGGAGATCGGTCGCCGCCTGCGCCGGGTGCGCGCCGAGTACGGGCCCAGCGCCATCGGCATGTACCTCGGAAATCCGGCGGCGCACAGTTCCTCGGTGATCTACGGGGGTCTGCTGCGCGCCGTATTGCTGACGAAGAATTTCTACACCGCGTCGTCCATCGATCAGTTCCCGCAGGAATTCGTCGCGTGGCGGATGTTCGGATCGAATGTGCTGATGCCGATCACCGATATCGACCGCACCCACAGGCTCGTTGTGATCGGCGCGAATCCGGCGGTGTCGAACGGGTCGATCACCACGATGCCCGGCGCGAAACAGCGCATCAAGGATATCCGCGAGCGCGGCGGCACCGTGGTGGTCATCGATCCTCGGCGCACCGAGACCGCGCGCCTGGCCGACGAACACGTCGCGGTGACACCGGGCGGGGATCCGTATCTGCTGCTCGCGATGCTGCACGTGCTCGTCACCGAGAAACTGTGCGACGAACGCGCGATCGCCGCGTCGTGTTCGGGCTGGGGTGAGATCAGGGCACTGGTCGCCGATTTCACCCCGGAACAGGCGGCGGCGCACGCCGGCGTCGACGCCGACACGATCCGTCGCTTGGCGCGCGAACACGCCGCGGCGCCGTCCGCGGTGATGTACGCCCGGATCGGGGTCTGCCAGACGGTGACAGGCACCCTCACCCACTGGCTGATCAACACCATCAACGCCGTCACGGGAAATCTCGACCGGCCGGGCGGGCAGATGTTCGCCACCGCCCCGGTGGACGCGACGCGATTCGGTAAATACCTGCCTGTCATGCACGGGGCGTGGACCGACGATTCGGGCACCTTCAAATCGTTCCGGTCCGAACTGCCGGTGGGAGCGCTCGCCGATCAGATCCTGAGCGACGGTGCCACCAAGATCCGCGCCATGATCACCTATGCGGGGAATCCGGTGCTGTCGACACCGCAGCGCGGGCGATTGGCCTCGGCGCTGGACACGCTGGATCTCTACGTGGCCGTCGATATGTATGTCACCGAAACCAGCAGGCACGCCGACATCATCCTGCCGCCGATATCCCCGCTGGAACGCGAAGACCTCGACATCCTGATGCCGGTCTTCAGCGTCCGCAACAACCTGCGCTACAACGCGCGCGTCTTCGAGCCGCCCGCCGATGGCCTGGAGGATTGGGAGATCATGGCGCGGCTGGTGAGTGAAGTGCTGCCGCTGCCCGCACGACGGCTGACCACCCGGGTCGTGAACGCGCTGTTCGACAAGATCAGTCCACTGCGATTGGCGGCGTTGGGTATCGCCGCGGGTCCGTACGGGGTACTGCGGCGCGGGCGTTCCGGTCTGACCGTCGCGAAGGTGCGCGACAGCGCGGGCGGCATCGACCTGGGTCCGCTGCGACCGAGGCTGCGCACGCTCATCGGCACCCGCGATCGCAAAGTACGGTTGGCGCCGGAGGATTTCGTGGCCGCGGCCGCGGCGTTGATCGATGAAGCACGCAGCGGGCCGGGCGCGCACGCGGCAGAGGGATTCGACCTGAAATTGATCGGTCGCCGCCACCTGCGCAGCAACAACTCGTGGCTGCACAATCTGCCGTCCATGATGAAGGGCCGCGACCGCTGCACCGCGCTCATGCATTCCGGCGACGCGGCCGACCGTGGACTCGACGATGGCGCACCGGTGACCGTCACGTCGAAACACGGATCGATCGTGGTACCGCTCGAGGTCAGCGACGATATCCGGCGCGGCACCGTGGCGGTTCCGCACGGCTGGGGTCACGCCGAACCGGGCGTGGGCTGGTCGGTGGCCGCCGCGCGGCCGGGCGCGAATGTCAATCTGCTGCACGATCCGGCGGTGGTCGACACCTTCTCCGGAAACGCGGCGGTGAACAGCACCTGGGTGACAGTGAGCGCCGCACCGACGTCGGCCGCCGTCGCCGCGGCGGTCACACCGTAGCGGCGCCGCAGGATTACCGCACGCTGGTGCCGTGGAACTCCAGGAATGCCCGCAATGTCTCCTCGGCGGCCTCGAGTTGGGGGTAGTGACCCACTTTCGGCAGTTCCACCACATCCGGATTCGGGATCAGCTCTCGATAACGCTGGACCATATGCGCGCCGGAGACCGGATCGAGCAGTCCGTCGACCAGCCGTACCGGCACGGTCGTGTCACGCAGCGCCCCCACCCAACGTTCGCGATACTTCCTGCGTTCGGCCATGTAGCGGATCAGCTTGTGCCCGTTACGTTTTCCGTGCTTGCTGCACCACAGGATCCAGAACTGGCTCATGGCCGCCGCGTCGGGTTCGGTCTCGGGCCCGAAAACACTCGCCAGGCTGCGGGCGAAGGTGCGTTCCGAGCCGAGCGCACTCACCATCGGCCCGAGCGGGCTCGCCAGCAGCCGCTGGATGAAGCGCGGACGATGCGCTTCCGGGAAGAGTCCGCCATTGAGTAGGCATACCGATTCGACGACGAGGGATTCGTCGCCGACCCGGGCGCGGTCGGCGGCGCGGGCCAGCAGCTCCTGAGCCACGGTATCGCCGTAGTCGTGCGCGAGGATGTGGTAGCGCCGGATCCCCTGTTCGCGCAGCAGTTGCTCGTGCAGATCGGCGATCGTGTAGTCGTAATGCCGCGGTTTCGCCGACCAGCCGAAGCCGATCATGTCCGCGGCGATCACCCGGGCGAAACGGGCGCACAGCCCCGGCCACATCGCGTGCCAATCCCAGGACGCGGTCGGGAAGCCGTGGATACAGAGCAGGACGTCGCCGTCGGATCCGGTGCCGCCGTCGCGCCAGAAGATCTGATGGCCGCGATGGGTGAACCGCCGTCCGGTGGCCCGCCAGGATGCGAATTCCTCCATTCCTACCTCCTTCGTATACCGACCAGCATCGCGCTCCCACCCCGCCGTCACAGCGGTTCGGGACGACGCGGGACGTGTCATCTACCGGATCGAATGCGCGAGCGAGTATCCGCCGGGTTGCCGCGCACCACCGTCGCCGACGGGCGAAGATCATCAACTCTGGAAGAATGCGACCGGTGCATGTCGCGATCGAGCTGGTTGCCCTCATTGCCACGGCGACCGCTCTGGCAGCGCTGGCGCGGCGGTCCGGGGTATCCGAACCGCTCGTGCTGACGCTCGCCGGGGTTGCCGCGTCCTATGTGCCGTTCGTCCCCGAGGTTCATCTCGATCCGGAGATAGTACTGCTCGGGCTGCTGCCCCCGCTGCTGTACACGGCCGCGATCCGAACCTCCCTGGTCGATTTCCGCGCCGACATGCGAAATATCGCCCTCCTGTCCGTCGGATTGGTCTTGTTCAGTGCCTTCACGGTGGCCACCGTCGTATGGTGGCTGCTGCCGGTGCCTTTCGCGGTGGCCGTCGCACTCGGCGCGGTGGTGGCGCCACCCGACGCGGTGGCCGCGACGGCGGTGGCGCGGCGCATCGGCATGCCGCGGCGCATCGTCACCATTCTCGAAGGCGAGTCGCTGTTCAACGACGCGACCGCGTTGGTGACACTGCGCACCGCGATCGCGGCCGCGGCGGGCACCTATGAGATCTGGCGCGCCGGACTCGACTTCCTGGTCGCCGCAGGCGGCGGCGCCCTCGTCGGCATCGCGGTGGCCTACCTGCTCGCGCTGTTGCGGCGGCGGATCAGCGATCCGGTGCTCGACACCACGCTGTCGTTCCTCGCCCCGTTCCTGGCCTACCTACCGGCCGAGGAGATCGGCGCGTCCGGGGTCATCGCTGTGGTCGTCTGCGGCATCATCCTCGGACACGGCGCACCGGTCTGGCAGAGCGCGGCCTCGCGCATCGCCGAACGCACCAACTGGAGCACCATCCAGTTCATCCTGGAATGCTCGGTATTCCTCATCATCGGTTTGCAGGTGCGCGCCATCCTGGAAGGCGCGTGGAGCAGCGGGCTCGATCACGGCACCCTCGTCCTCACCGCGGTCGCGGTGCTGGGCACGGTGCTGGCGTCCCGTCCATTGTGGATATTCCCGTGGGCGATGCTGTTGCGCTTGACCGGCCGCGAGGACACGCCGCTGAGTTATCCGGCGGTCGTGTCGTGGGCGGGAATGCGCGGTGTCGTCACCCTGGCCGCGGTACTGCTACTTCCGCAGGACACCCCGCAGCTTCCGGTGCTGAAACTGCTCGCCCTCGTCGTGGTGGCGGGAACGCTACTGCTGCAAGGCACTTCGCTGCCGTGGCTGGTGCGCGCGATGAAGTTGCGCGGGCCGAGCCGGGCCGAGGACGCGTTGCAGAAGGCGAGTCTGTTGCAGCAGGCGGTGTCGTCGGGCCTGGCGGAATTGGATAAGCGGATCACCCCCGATACGCCGGAGGCGGTGGTGCAGTCCTTGCGCGACCGCGTCACCTGGCAGACGAACGCGGCATGGGAGCGATTGGGCCGCTCCGAATCCGAACAGGCGACACCGACCGCCGAATACCGGCGTCTACGGTTGGCGATGTTGCGCGCCGAACGGGAAACCGTACTGCGCGTGCGGGATTCGGGAACCCTCGACTACGAGATCCTCCAGCATGTGCTCGCCCGCCTCGACCTCGAGGAATCCATGATCGACCGAATCGACGAGGCCGACGAGGAGAATGCCGAAACGCTCGCGCTGCCCGGTGAGGCGGACAATTGCGACCACCTGCGCGCCGCGCCGCTGTTCCGGGAGCAGACCGGCCCGGACGAATGCGCCGAATGCCTCGCCGAGGGGTTGACGTGGGTGCATCTGCGCATGTGCCTGACCTGCGGGCATATCGCATGCTGCGATTCCTCACCCGGCAACCACGCCTCGAAACATTACGGCGACACCACGCATCCGGTGATGCGCAGTGTCGAGCCGGGCGAAGCGTGGCGGTGGTGCTACGTGGACGAGCTGCTGGGCTGATTCATCCCGAAACATGTTCCACGACAGCAGTTTCCGTTCGGGTCAGCGGCGCGCGTACGAGTAGATCAGCCGGGCGTACTGCGCGAGCAGTTTGTCCAGGGAGACGTCTTCGCCGCCCGCGGCGATCTGCTGGTATCCGATCAGCATCGCCATTCCGAGGGACGTGACGACGGCGGTCGTGTCGTCGTCGCCGACGACTCCCTTGATGGCCTTGTGCACGGTGCGGCGGCGGGATTCGTCGACCCGCTTGAGCGCGAGGTTCACCGATTCATCGTTGGCGGCCCACGCCCGGATGGCCGCCTCGGCGGCGTGGTGCAGCCCCGAGGCCAGATCGGACATGGCGCGAATATCGTCGTCGGGATTGCCCTGGTTGAACCGCAACGTGCGCAGGATGACGACCTGACGGTTCTCCCAGTGTTCGAGCAGGGCGTCGACGAAACCCTGCCAGCTACCGAAGTGGTGGTAGAACGAACCGCTGGTGACACCGAGCCTTCGGCACAGCACGCCGATATTGAGACCTTTGAAGCCGAGTTCGGCCAGCACCGCGAGCGCGGTGTCGAAGTACTGCTCCTTGGTGACCACTCGTGACATTCGGATGCCGTTCTGTGCGTGCGGACGGGGGGCAGAGGTCCGAACAGTACCGCATCGTATTGTCCGCGCAGGCGCGCATGACGAAATCACCCGCGCGCCGATCGCCCTGAAAAGATAGCTGTAACCGAATGAAATACGCAGTGCGCGTTGACAAAAGAGTTCCGCTTGTATAACAGAGCATTTGCTCTGTTATAGTCGTGACATGCCCCGCCCCCGGATCCACGACCTCGACGGCGTCCTCGACGCCGCGGAGTCGATCGCCGCGCGATCCGGACCCGCCGCCGTCACGATCCGCGCGGTCGCCCAGAGCGCCGGGATATCCAACGGCGCCATGTACCACTCCTTCGGATCGCGCGCGGAACTGCTGGGCCGCACCTGGCTGCGCGCGGCGCGGCGATTCCTCGCCGTGCAGACGGAACTGGTCGAGAAGGCCGAGGCGACAGCGGATCTCGATGGTGTCGACGCGATCGTCGCCGCGGCGCAGGCACCGGCCGTCTTCACCGAGCGCTACCCGGATTCCTCTCGGCTGCTGCTCACGGTGTCGCGCGAGCAACTCCTCGGCGAGGAACTGCCCGACGCGCTCGCCGCCGAACTCGCCGGGGCCGACAAGGCGCTGGTTCGACTGATGGTCCGGTTGGCGCGCCGATTATGGGAGCGCGGCGACCGACGCGCCGTCGAGATCGTCACCACCTGCGTGGTCGACCTGCCCACCGCGATTCTGTTGCGCCGCGACCGCGTCACCGACCCGCTCGCCCTCGAACAACTCCGCGCGGCGGTCCGCGCGGTCGTGGCCATCGGACCACCGCCGTGATCCGAACCACCTGTCCCCGAAAAACTTTCGCCCCCGAATAGTGAGGAACACAGATGCCTGATCTCGACTACCACGACAAGATCGCCGTCATCGACCTCGGCGGCGAGGAGAACCGTTTCTCGCCGGAGTTCCTCGACGAGGTGAACACTCACCTCGACACCGCCCTCGCCGACGGCGCCGCCGGTCTGGTGACGACCGCGAGCGGCAAGTTCTATTCCAACGGACTCGATCTGGATTGGCTCGGCGCCAACGCGGACCGCACCCCGTGGTACGTCAGCCGGGTGCAGGCGTTGTTCGCCCGCGTCCTCACCCTGCCCATCCCCACCGTGGCGGCGCTGCCCGGCCACGCGTTCGGCGCGGGGGCGATGCTTGCCATCGCCCACGACTACCGGGTGATGCGCGCCGACCGCGGCTACTTCTGCTTCCCCGAAGTCGACATCCGCATTCCGTTCACTCCGGGAATGGCCGCACTCGTGCAGGCCAAGTTGTCCCCGAAGACCGCCGTCGCGTCCATGACGACCGGCCGCCGCTTCGGCGGATCAGACGCGTCGGCTCTCGACATCGTCGACGCCACAGCCGCCGAAGGCGAGGTCACCACCGCCGCTATCGCGATGCTGGCGCCGCTGGGCGAGAAGGATCAGGCCACACTCGGCGCGATCAAGAACACCATGTTCGCCTCGGCGGTGGCCGCGTTGACGGCCGACGCCTAGGGTCACCGGTGTTCACCGGTGCTGGTGCGCCGGTGCGCCACCGAACCCAGGCCCCTGTCTCAGACATGTACGGCAACACGAGACCCGGGATCGCTGACGGTACCGGCTCCCGGTTGCGTCGGACCTGTTCCCGGCGACGCGATCCGGGAGAAAAACGCGTTGTGCCGGGGCCACCCCGACCGTAACGTCCGTGGGGTTTGTCCGCCAGGAAAGGATCTGCCCCCATGGAACCCGTCACCGAACACGACATCAGGTCGTCGTTCGTCAACTGTTCGAAGGGTGACGCGAAGCGATTGCCGGTACCGAGGGATCTACCCGATCGCCCGTGGGACGATCTGGATTTCCTCGGCTGGAGTGACCCGTCACTGCCCGGCCGCTGCTATCTGGTCACTGCGCGTGCGGATAGGCTCGTCGGAGTCGCATTGCGTTACGAGACCGGTGGAAACGGCCGGACGCAGATGTGCGCGATCTGCCTGACCAGCCACACCGGCGGTGGCGTATCGCTGCTCACCGCATCCAAAGCCGGTGAATCCGGGCGGCGGGGTAATTCGATCGGCACCTATATGTGCACCGATCTGGCTTGTTCGCTCTACGCCCGCGGCATCAGGAAGCCCGCGCTCGGCAACCGCTATCGGGAAGATCTGACGCTCGAAGCCAAAATCGACCGCGTGGTCGAGAATCTGAACGCCTTCCTCAGCCGGATCTACGCCTGACCCGACCATGCCCACAACGGAAAGTCAGGGTGAGGGATCAGCGGAGATCTGCGTGGGAGTCTTGTCCGGGCGCAATCCGCGCCACGTGGGATGACGGAGGCGGCCGTCGCGAGTCCACGCGGCAAACGCGACCTCGCCCACGTAATCCGGTTCCACCCAAACCACACCGGCAACGTCGGCCACGGCATCGGGGTCCGCGATCGGCGCTGTCCTGCGTTGCCGCGGTTCGAGTTTCGCCGACAGATCGCGCAACACGGCGTAGGTGAATCCGGTCCCCACGTTGCCGGCGTAGACGAGTTCCCCCGCCCGGTCCGGGATCGCGAGGACCAGCGAGCCGATCCACCCGGCCCGGCTGCCGGTCCCCCGGCGCCAGCCGACGATCACCACCTCCTGGAAGTCGAGATTCTTGACCTTCGTCCACAGCGTGCTGCGGCGTCCGGGCAGATACGGTCCGTCGAGGCGCTTGCACACGATGCCCTCGAGGCCGAGACGTTTCGACGCGGCGAGTAGGTCGGCGCCGCGGCCGTGCAGTTGCGGCGAGATCCGCCAGTGTGGCCCCCGCAACCCGATCTGTTCGAGCAGTTCCCGCCGCTGCCAGTAGGGCAAGTCGATCAGCGGCCGGTCCCCGATGTGCAGCAGGTCGAAAATGACGAACGTCGCGGGCGCGGTCGCCGCCAGCGCGCGGATCGCGGACGCGTTGCGCTGATGCATCCGCGGCTGCAACGCCTCGAACGAGGGACGGCCGTCCCGGGTGAACACCACGATCTCCCCGTCGACGACGAACCCTGGCATCGCGGGCGCCAGCGGCGCGAATTCCGGCCACGCCGCGGTGATGTCATTGCCGTTACGCGACAGCAACACCAGCCGGTCGGTGACATAACCGCCCGCCCGGATGCCGTCGAATTTCACCTCGTACGCCCACGAGTCATCGTCGCTGGGCAACACGCCGGGCGCTGCCAGCATCGCCGCGTACCGCGGCAGACTCGTCACCGTCGCCCCGCCGCCATCGCCGGTCCCTTCGGATGCGCGAACCTTATCTGGCAAACTTTCAGCATAGTGTCACCGAGGGCCGGCAGGGGGTTCGAATATCGTTCACCGAGCGCGCATAATGGAAAACAGAAAGGTCGTCATGCGAGTGATACAGGGCCTGCTCAACGTGGTGTTGGGGATCGTGACGGCCGTGCTCGGCACGGTAGTCGGATTGCTCGCGGCCGTGGTGTGGATCCTCGGTGCGGTGTTGTGCGCGACGATCCTGCTGATTCCGTTGGGGCTTCCCGTCATCAAGCTCGGCAGCCGTCTGTTCGGCCTTGCTCGACAGCTGACGCATCTCCCCTGACGCATCTCCCCTGGCGCACCTCCCCTGGCGCACCTCCCCTGACGCACCTCCCCTGACGCACCTCCCCCTTTCGCATAGGCTGGCCGGGCCATGCTGACTCTCTTCCTGGCCCTCGCAGGCTTCGCCTTCCTCGATTCGCTCGATGTACTGCTGGTGGGAGTGACAACGGCGGTCGTGGCAGACAGCAGGTTCGCGCGACGATCACCGATTCCTGGCGGTGCGAGTTTCCTCGGCGGGGTCTTCGCTGTCACGACGACCTTCGGCCTGTGCACGGTGCTCGGCATCACCTTCCTCACCGACCTGGTCGACTTCGAATTGACGCCGACACTGCGGTACTGGGGCGAATTGGTCATCGGCCTCGCCCTGATCGGGCTGGCCTGCGTGCGTGTCACCGCGAGCGCCGAACCACCCCCGTGGGCACAGCAAGTGCGGCGACGGCCGTGGGTGCTCGGATTGGTCGGCGTCGGCATCGGACTCGCGCAGGCGCCGACCGCGGTCCCGTATCTCGCCGCCCTCGCCATGATCTCGGCCCGCCACCCACCGCTGTGGCCGCTGATCATCGTCGTCTACTGCGCGCTGGCCCTGGTGCCGCCCTTGCTGGTGCTGATCCTGTCGGTGCGCCGAACGCCGAGGGCCCGCCGCGTCTATCGCGCCGTCGTCCGGTTCTTCACCCGATTCGGACCGCTGTCGGTCCGAATCCTGTTCGCGCTCTTGGGGTCGGTCCTCGTCGTAGATGCTCTCAGGCACGCCGGGCACCTGTGGTGACCGGACGCCGCGTCAGCGATACGCGTCGAGCGCGGGCCGCCCCGACTCACACCACGACGGCTGCGGAGCCTGCCAGGGTCAGCGCCGGATGCCGAGCAGGGCATCCACCGCCGTGGCGATCAGTCGCGGCGCGGCGGTATCGGGGCCACCGTAGTGGAGCGCCTGCTCGGCCCAGTTGTCCACGGCGGCAAGCGCCTTCGGAGTGTCCAGATCGTCGGCGAGGTGTTGGCGCAGCCGGGCGACGGTATCGTCGGCGGCGGGTCCGGATGGTAGTGCGGTAGCCCGACACCACAGGTCGAACCTGCGCTCGGCCTCGGCGAGAACCTCGTCGGTCCACATCCGGTCCTGGCGGTAATGGCCAGCGAGCAGGCCGAGGCGGATCGCGTTCGGATCGGTGCCCGCGCGACGCAGCTTCGAGACGAACACCAGATTGCCCTTGGACTTCGACATCTTCTCGCCGTCGAGCCCGATGAGTCCGGCGTGCACGTAATGCCGGGCGAAGCGGCGTCCCGTCTCCAGCGCTTCGGCGTGGGCGGCCGAGTATTCGTGGTGCGGGTAGATCAGATCGCTGCCGCCGCCCTGGATATCGAATCCGGCGCCGACACGATTGAGGGCGATCGCCGCGCATTCGATATGCCAACCGGGCCTGCCGGCGCCGAACGGGGCGGGCCACGACGGCTCACCCGGGCGGGCGGCACGCCACAGCAGGGCGTCGATGGTGTCACGTTTGCCGGGGCGATCGGGGTCGCCGCCGCGCTCGGCGAACAGCCGTTCCATGGTGGCCCGGTCGTAACCCGACTCGTAACCGAACTGCTCGTTGGCATCCACGCGGAAGTAGATATCGGAGTACTCGTCGTCGACGACGTAGGCGGCTCCGGCGACGAGCAACTTCTCCACCAACTCGACGACCTCGTCCACCGATTCGACGGCGCCGATGTAGTCGCGCGGCGGGACGATCCGCAGCGCGGTCATATCCTCGCGGAACAGGTTGATCTCGCGGGTGCCCAATTCCCGCCAGTCGATGCCGTCTCGGGCGGCGCGCTCGAACAGCGGATCATCCACGTCGGTCACGTTCTGCACGTAGTGCACGTCGTGACCGGCGTCGCGCCACACGCGGTTGACCAGATCGAAGGTGAGATAGGTGGCCGCGTGTCCGAGATGGGTGGCGTCGTAGGGTGTGATCCCGCAGACGTACATGGTGGCTGTCGGACCCGGGGCGACCGGACGAACCTGCCGGTCGGCGGTGTCGTACAACCGCAACGGCGGCCCTGTTCCGGGAACGGTCGGTAGGGCGGTATCGGACCAGGACTGCATGGTTCGAGGGTAAAGGTCCGGTCGCGCTCATCGCCTGCCGCCCCGGTCCGGACATCGCGCACCGCACCGGAAGCGCCCGTGCGGACCTGCGTGAATGCGGTGTTTCCGCAATGTCAACCGTTGCGGTCCCGACGAACCGAAGATCGCGACGCCCGCGGCGAACGGTCGGCCGACCCGCCGAAACCCGCTGGACGCGAAGCGGATTCCATCAACCTGCCGCAGACCCCGCCCGCCCGCAACCCCGCCGGGGAGTGACCTGCGCCACGGCTCAGAACGCGGGCCAGGGTATCGGACGTGAGGTGTGCGGGAACGGCATTGTGCGATGTTCCAGCAAATCCTCGGTCCGTCCGAGGAGGGCATCGATTTCGGCATCGGTGATATGCGGCGACAGCGAATCCGCCACGGCCCCCGGCAGGATCTTCGCGAAGGTCTCGATATCGGCGATCAGTCCGTCCGGCACGGCACGGCCCGCCCAGCCCCACAGCACGGTGCGCAATTTGTCCTCGGTGTGCAGGCAGATACCGTGGTCGACCCCGTACACCTGTCCGTCACGCCCTTCGAGCGCGTGGCCGCCCTTGCGATCGGCGTTGTTGAGCAGCACGTCCAGAACCGCCATCCGCTGTAGTCGCGGGTCGTCGGCGTGGATCAGGCAGACTTCGTTACCCGCGGGGTCGAGGGCACGCAGCACTTCGGTGAAACCTTCGGGGACCGCGCCCGGCTCGCACAGGTCGACCAGGTCGCGCCGGTTGCCACGATCGGTGTGATTGTCGGCGGATTCGATCCAGCGCTGCACCATTCCGGGGCCGTACGGACCGTCACGCAGGATCGTCTCCGGGATGACGCCCCAGCCGAGCGCGTCGGAGATCAGGTAGGACGCCACCTCACGACCGGCCAGAGTGCCGTCGGGAAAGTCCCACAGCGGGCGCTCACCGCGCACCGGTTTGTACACCACGCGTAGCGCGAGGTCGGCGGAGTCGGATCCGTCCTCGATATCGCAGACCAGGGTGACGTTACTGGCGACGTCGACGCGCCCGATCACCGTCATATCCCCGGTGCGCAGCCGCGCCCCGTCCATGGCGCCCTCTCCCCGCTCATGCCCGACGGCCACGCACTTACTCCTCTAGTTCGGCCGTGCCGAAGATCTCGCCGCGTTTGTACCCGTTGGTGCGCACACACATATGGCCCCGCGACGAGAGCGGCTCACCGCACAGCGGGCACGGCGGACGTCCGGCCGCGATCACGCGGGTGGAACGCAGGGCGAATTCACGCGCCTGTATCGGCGTCAGGAAGACCCGCACCGCGTCCGGCCCCTCTTCGGTGTCATCGAGCACCACCGATTCGTCGACCTCGGTCTCGGTGATGGCGAGCAGTTCGACCACCACGGCGCCCGCGTCGGCATCCCAGCCCAGGCCCATGGTGCCGACCCGGAATTCGGCGTCTATCGGCGTGACCAACGGGTCGACGTCACTGACGTCCTCCGCTTGCGGCGGCACCGTGGCGCCGAAACGGCGCGCGACCTCGTCCAAGAGCAGACCCATACGGTCGGCGAGCACCTTCACCTGCTGCTTTTCCAGCAGCACACTCACCACCCGCGGCTCCTGCACGGCTTGGAGATAGAACGCGCGATCGCCCGGCTCACCGACGGTCCCGGCGACGAAACGATCGGGGGTGCGAAATACATGGATTTCTCGTGCCATCTGCACCTCCTGATACGTGACCCTGATCGACTACCCACGGCGCCCGGTGAACCCACACGCCACTCATTCGTTTACAAGGATTCTCACTGCTCCGCATTCCCATTATCCGCACCGGAGCCGCCGCCTATCTCGCCGCCGGGAACCGGACCACTCGTCGCGGTGGGTGCCGTCGCGGTGGATGTCGACGCGCCGTGCCGTTCGGAGGGAGCCAGCGCGCTCAGATCCGATCCGGTGTCGTTGAGCCGCCACACGTACGGCGCGGTCGGCGTGTAGCGGATCACGCTGATGGACGCGGGTTCGACCACGATGCGCTGGAATCCGTCGAGATGGATTCCGAAGGCGTCGGCGAGCACGGACTTGATCACGTCGCCGTGCGTACAGGCCACCCACAGCACGTCACGCCCGTGTTTCTCGGCGTAGGCACGCTCGCGGGCGCGGATCGCGGCCACCGCGCGGGACTGCACCTGCGCCAGTCCCTCGCCATTGGGGAACACCGCGCCGGAGGCGTGTTGCTGCACGACCTTCCACAGCGGTTCGGTGAGCAGGTCCGCGATCGGCTGCCCGGTCCAATCCCCGTAGTCGACTTCGATGAGCTGGTCGTCGTACTCCGGTTCCAGCCCGAACTTCTCGGCGAGCGGCCCGACTGTTCGCTGACAGCGCAACAGCGGGGAGTGCACGATGTACTCGATCGGCAGCTGCGCGAGGCGCTCGGCGACAGCGCGGGCCTGCTCGGCGCCGCGATCGGTCAGTTCGACTCCGGCGCTGCGACCTGCGAGAGTGCGGGCGGTGTTCGAGGTCGACACGCCGTGTCGCAACAGGATCACCGTCATCGGTACAGCCTAATCGGCGCGGCCGAGCGGGGGCGGGTCGCCGTGGCGGTGCTCACGTCGCCGACACCACCCCGCCCGCCAGCAGACCCATGACGACCAGGCCGAGCAGAATCCGATAGACGCCGAACCAGTTCAGCGAGTAGTGAGCCACGAACTTCAGCAGCCACGCCACCGACGCGTACCCCACCGCGAACGCCACGAGGGTCGCGACGAACAGCTGCGGACCGCTCGCGTTGAGTCCCTCACCCGCGGGTTCGAAGGCGTCCGGCAGGCTGAACAGGCCGGACGCGGTCACCGCGGGAATCGCGAGCAGGAACGAGAACCGCACCGCCGCTTCACGTTCCAACCCGAGGAACAGGCCAGCCGATGAGGTCGCGCCGGACCGGGACACACCGGGCACGAGCGCGAGGCATTGGGCGAGACCCATGACGAGTCCGTCGCGGGTGGTCAACTGCTCGATCGGACGGATCTTGCGACCGTAGTATTCGGCGGCGGCGATGACCAGCGCGAAGGCGATGAGCATGAACGACACCAGCCACAGATTGCGCGCCCCGGTGCGGATCTGATCCTTGAACAGGAATCCGATGACGCCGATCGGAATGGTCGCGATGATGACGTACCAGCCGACGCGGTAGTCGAGTTCGCGTTGCGAATCCTCGTCGTTGCGGAAATCGGCCGCGTAATCGCCGGTGATCACGGGCAGTTTCCGCGTGGGCTGCTCCGACAGCGGCACGGTCTGCCCCGATCGTTCCCGCAGCCGCGATGCCACCGTGGTGAACCAGGCGCGGACGATACGCGCGATGTCCTTGGCGAAATACACCAGGACCGCGGCTTCGGTCCCGAGCTGTGTGACCGCGGTGAAGGACGCGCCCGCGTCGTCACCGAAGAACACCGCGGACACGATCCGTAGATGCGCCGACGAGGAGACCGGGAGGAATTCGGTGAGGCCCTGCACCAGACCCAATATCAGCGCCTGTATCCAGGTCATCGACTCGCCCACTGGCTCCTCCGTTCCACGCGGTGCGGGCCGCCGATCGCGGCCCGCCTCGCACCCGTTCTACCTGGTGCCCGAAATATCTGTTCCGAGTGGGCAATTGGTCCTTCATGTGATCGCATCGGCATGAGCACCGCCGCAATCCCGCAGCGACAGTACAGGCTGGTGTCACACATACGACGCCCGGGCGTGTCCTCGCATCCCGCGCGGGCGAATGTCCTCGCATCCCGACGACACGGCGGCCGACGCGCGCGCCGTCGGGTACCGCTGCGGCAAGGCGGCCGACCGGTCGTCGTACCGCGCGCCGTCGAGGTGAAACCGCTGATCACAGCATGGTTCGATACCGCATCCTTGCGCGTGCTCCGGTTCGCCCGGCCTGCCGCGCGGCAGGAGACGAACTTCGGCGTGCGCCGCGCATTACTCTTGGCGCCGTGACGAATGCGCGGACACGGTGATGGAACAGCGGACGGTCGGTCGCAGCGGCCTACGGGTGTCCCGGATCGGACTGGCGACCCACACCTGGGGTTCGCAGACCGATTCCGACGACGCCGCCGGACAACTGGTCGCGTTCGCGGAGGCGGGCGGCACCCTGGTCGATACCTCCCCCGTCTACGCCGGTGGCGGCGCGCAGCGGATTCTCGCCGATCTGCTGGGCGATCTCGTCGCCCGTGACGAACTCGTCCTCAGCGGCAGCGCCGGGGTGGTGGCGCGGGTGGACCCGCCGTTGGTGGAATCCGGGGTGCCGACCCCCGAACCCGCGCGTCCTACGGTGGACGCCTCGCGGCGCACCCTGCTACGTCAACTCGACCGGACCCTGCTCGAACTGGGCACCGACTATCTCGACATCTGGACTGTCGCCGCCTGGGATCCACGCACGCCGCTCGACGAGATCGCGGCGACCATCGACTACGCCGTGCGGTCGGGACGCGTCCGCTACGCGGGCGTCAGCGGATTCGGCGCGTGGCAGTTGGCCAGTCTGGCCGCCATCGCACCGGTCGTGGTCGCCCAGACGGCGTACTCGCTGCTGGCGCGCGAGGCGGAGGACGATTTCGTCCCCGCCGCCCGGCACCACGGTGTCGGGGTGATCGCGACGGCGCCGCTGTCGGGCGGCATCCTCACCGGCAAATATCGCGACGGCGTTCCCGCCGATTCGCGGGGCGCGGACGAGGCCACCGCCGCCGAGATCCGGCATCGGCTCGACGATCGCGCCACCAGGGTGGTCGACGCGCTGGTCACCGCCGCGGACGGCCTCGGCACCTCACCGCTGGCCGTGGCACTGGCCTGGATCCGGGACCGCGACGGTATCGCGAGCATGTTCGTCGGCGCCCGCGATATCGGCCAGCTGACCGGGGTGATGGCCGCCGAGACCCTCGAACTGCCGAGGGCCATCGCGGCCGCGCTCGATGACGTCAGCGCACGCGCGGAATGACGCGGATTAGGCTTACCTACATGAGCAGTGCGAGTCCCGGCGATTCCTTCGTCCCGGCGCGAGGAAGTCACCGCGCCCGATCAGGCTGGTCGCGACCGGTGATCGCCGTGCTCGCGCTGATACTGCTCATCGGCTCGGCGGCCTGCGGCACCGAGGGCGGTGCGGTGAATTCCGGGCAGGCCGGACCAACCACCGCCGTCATCCCGAATCTGGATCCGGTGCCGATCGGTCCCGAGCCGACGCCTGTGCTGCCGAGCACGGTGCGGTCCTTCGACGGCGCCGACGTCACCGTGAACTCCGCGGACCGCATCATCGCCGCGGACCGCTACGGAACCCTCGCGCAAACGGTGTGGGCGCTCGGCCTCGGACGCAAACTCGTCGGCCGCAGCACCGGAGGCACCTTCCCCGCCGTGCGGCAGGTGCCGAACGTCACCGGCGGCAGCGGCTCACTGAATGTGGAATCCATTCTGGCGCTGCGTCCCTCGGTATTCCTCACCGACACCACGAGCGCGGCGCCCGCGGTCCGTGAGCAGCTCAGGGCGGCAGGTGTCACCGTCGTCTACTTCGATCCGCAACGCACCATGGCAGGCGTCGTCCCGCAGATCGAGGAGGTGGCGGACGCGCTCGGTGTGCCCGCGGCCGGACAGGCGCTCGCCCAGCGCACGACCGACGAGATCGCCGCGGCGAGCGCCGCGGTGCCCGAGCAGGAGAAACCGCTCAGCATCGCCTTCCTCTACCTGCGCACCACCGCCATCGCGCTGATCGCCGGACCCGGATCGGGCGCCGACGCCTTGATCGCCGCCCTCGGCGCGAAAGACGCGGGCACCGCCGCCGGCCTGAAGGAACCGTTCACCACGATCACCTCCGAAGCGATGATCAGCGCCGCACCCGAGGTCCTGCTGGTGATGTCGGACGGCTTGACCTCGGTCGGCGGGGTCGACGGACTCGAGAAGGTTCCCGGCGTCGCGCAGACCCCGGCCGGTCGCACCAAGCGGGTGGTCGACATGTCCGACACGGTGCTGCTCAGTTTCGGTCCGAACACCGGCCGCGTCATATCCGCGCTCAGCGACGCCGTCTACGGCCCCCGGCCCGCATGATCGAATCCGCTTCAGCGCGATCCGATTCGTCGACATCGGCGCCTGATGCCGGTCCCGGCGCGCAACTCGACGGCTCCGCGCCGGGCGACCTGGACACCGCGACGCGGCCGACGCCACCCCCCGCGGCCGACAGCGGCACAGGGCCGGTGCGTCGATCACGCACCACCATCGCCTTCGCCGTCACGGCGACCACCCTGGTACTGCTCGCGCTGGCGTCGGCGGCGATCGGTCAGGTTCCGACAGCACCCCTCGAAGTGGCAGGCAGCATGCTGCATCGCATCGGACTCGACTGGGGCCCGATGCCGGCACATCCCGCGGGCGAGGTCACGCTGTGGGAAGTCCGGTTCCCCCGTGTGATCCTCGCGATGCTGGTGGGCGCGGCGTTGGCCACCGCGGGAGCGCTGCTGCAGGGCGTATTCGCCAACCCGCTGGCCGAACCCGGCGTGATCGGGGTGTCGGCCGGAGCCGCGGTCGGCGCGGGCACGGTCATCGTGGTCGGCGGCGCGTTCGTCGCGGCCTGGTCGGTGGCGGCGGCGGCCTTCGTCGCCGGATTGATCACCACCGCGCTGGTCTACGCGCTGTCGCGATCCGGTGGACGTACCGAGGTGGTGACCCTGGTCCTCACCGGCGTCGCGATCAACGCCTTCGCGGGTGGACTCATCGCGTTGCTGCTGTTCGTCGCGACCCCCGCGGCGCGCGATCAGATCGTGTTCTGGCAGTTGGGCAGTCTCAACGGCGCTACCTGGCAGGCCGTTGGCGTGGTCGCGCCGATCGCCTTCGTCGGGGTGGCCGCCGCGATCGTCATCGCGCCGCGGCTCGATCTGCTCGCCCTCGGGGAATCGGCGGCTCGCCACCTCGGCGTGGATGTGGAACGGCTGCGCCGCAATGCGATCGTCATCGTGGCGGTCCTGACCACGGCGGGTGTCGCCTTCACCGGCATCATCCTGTTCGTGGGTCTGATCGTGCCGCATCTGGTGCGGATGCTCGTCGGTCCGGGGCACCGGGTACTCATCCCGTTGAGCGCCATCCTCGGCGCGGTCGTTCTGCTCGCCGCCGATGTGGCGGCCCGCTCCCTGGTGGACAACGCGGATATGCCGCTGGGCATGTTGACCTCCCTCATCGGCGGCCCCTTCTTCTTCTGGCTGCTGCGCCGGACCCGGGCCCGCGCGGGAGGCTGGGCATGAGCGGATTGCGGGGTCTCGGGGCCGCGTTGCGACGGGTGCACGCGATGCCGTCGATGCCGGCTCCGGGGGCGGTGACGCTGCGGTCCACCGGGTTGAGCATCGACCGGCGCGGCGCCTCCCGCGCCCGCCGGGTGCTCGACACCGTCGACTTCGAGGTGGTCGCCGGGCAGGTGGTGGCCTTGGTCGGGCCCAATGGGGCGGGTAAGTCGACCTTGCTCGCCGCGCTCGCCGGCGAGTTGACGCCGACCGAGGGAACCGTGGAACTCGACGGTCGCCGTCTCGATGACTGGACCCCGCTGGATATGGCCCGCAGGCGCGCGGTGCTGCCACAGAGTCATACCGTCGGATTCCCGTTCACCGCCCGCGAGGTCGTGGCGATGGGCCGCGCACCGTGGGCGCGCACCGAACGCGGCGAGCACGACGACGAACGGATCGACGCCGCGCTGGCCGCCGCCGACGTGCGGCATCTCGCGGGCCGTTCGTTTCCGACACTCTCCGGTGGTGAACGTGCCCGCGTCGCGCTCGCCAGGGTGCTCGCGCAGGACACCGCGACGCTGTTGCTCGACGAACCGACCGCCGCGCTCGATCTCGGCCACCAGGAGTCGGTGCTACGCCTCGCCACGTCCCGGGCCGCCGCGGGGGCGGCCGTCGTCGTGGTCCTGCACGATCTCGGTATCGCCGCCGCCTACGCGGACCGCGTCGCCATTCTCGAATCCGGCCGCGTCGCCGCCGACGGCCCGCCGCGCGAGGTCTTCACCACAGAACTGCTCACCCGCGTGTACGAACATCCGGTGGAAGTTCTCGACCATCCCGTGACGGGCGCGCAACTGGTCCTCCCCGTCCGCCGCTGACCATTCCCGCTCGAGTTGCCGGTGGGTCAGGACAGCTCGGCGCGGGATCGATCGCCGGATCCGATCTCCAACATCAGGCTCCCGGCCAACGCGTATCGCGCCAGCGCGTCGACCGCCCACAGGGCGAAGAAGACCACTCCCGCCACCGCCGACACCGCGACCGCCCAGGTGAGCGCTCCACCGCCGAACCAGATGACCTCCAAGGCGATTCGCCAGGGCCCACGCAGCCGGAAAGCGGCGTCGCGGGCGGCCCCGAACAGCGCCCACATCATGATGAACAGCAGCGGCGCGACCACTCCGGCGACGATCCGCAGCACCACCGAGCCCTCCAACGTGAAACCCCACACCGCGGCGCCGACGATCACCCCGAGTTCGAGCAGGAACATCAGCAACAGGGTGGCGCCCTTGGTGATTCGCACGGCAGATCTCCTCAGCGCCAGATCAGTTTGAGCACCGCCGGGGTCAGCAGCATGCGGATCACCGTGGCGTCGAGGATCAGCGCGGCGATCATGCCATAGGCGATGTACTTCATCAGCACGAGGTCCGAGAACCCGAACGCACCGGTGACCACGATGAGAATCGCTGCGGCAGAAGTGATCACACCGCCGGTGTGGGCGATGCCGTAGCGGATCGCCTCGGGTGGGTCCGCGCCGCCCGCTCTGGCCTCGGCGACCCGCGACAGCAGGAAGACCTCGTAATCGGTGGACAATCCGAAGACCACCGTCACGATCAGCGCGAGCACCGCGAACATCAACGGACCGGGAGTGAAGTGGAAGATCCCGGCGCCGTGCCCCTCCACGAAGATCCAGGTGAGCACCCCGAGGGTCGCGACCAGACTCAACCCGCTCATCGCGACTGCCTTGAGCGCCAAGATGATCGAGCGGAACGCCGCGTACATCAGCAGCAGCGCCGCGGCGGCGAGCAGCGCGACGAGCAGCGGCAGCCCTTCGAGCAGTCCGTTGATACTGTCGCGTTCCAACGCGGGCACCCCGGCGACCATGACCCGCACTCCCGGCGGTTCGGGTATCGCGCGCAATGCGTCGATCACCCGGTCGGCGTCGCGTTTGTCGCCGAGTCCGGCATTGAGCACATTCACGCCGTCCTTGGTCGGCGCGCTGGGTTCGAAGCGACCGGTGAGGCCGGGCACCTGGTTGGCCTCGTACCGGATATCACTGAGCTGCTGCGGATTCGCGCCGACCACGACGAGTTTCAACGGTTCGGTGCGGAAACTCGGGAACAGGTCGTCGAACCGTTCCTGCGCGACCCTGGCCGGATTCTCGGCGGCGAGATACTTTTCGCTGATGCCGCCGAATTCGATATGCCGGAACGGAATCGCGAGGGCGAGCAGCGCGAGCACGATCGGAATCGTCACCGCCAACGGCCGGCGCATCGCCCAGCGCGCGAGCCGGGAGAAGAATCCCGCGTCGATCTGCGCCTCGGTCTTGCTCCGGGAGAACCGCTTCCAGCCGAGGAAGTCGATACGGTGACCGGCGACGCCGAGCGCGGCGGGCAGCGCTGTCACCGAAAGCAACGCGGCGAGCAGAACGGAACTGATACCGCCGTAGGGCACCGACCGCAGCACACCGTTCGGGAAGATGAACAGCGCGGCGAGGCTGATGGCGATGATCGCGGCGGAGAACATCACGGTGCGCCCGGCCGTGGCCACGGTGCGCGCGGTCGCCTCCTCCACGGTGCGTCCCGCGGCGAGTTCTTCGCGGAACCTGGTCACCGTGAACAATCCGTAGTCGATCGCGAGACCGAGACTGACCAGGGTCATGACCGTGCTGGCGAACACGTTCACATCGATGATCCCGGTGAGCACCCGCATGATGCCCGCCGTGCCGAGAATGGTCATGCCGCCGATCAGCACCGGGAGCAGCGCGCCGACCATCCCGCCGAAGACGAAATACAGCAGGATCGCCACCAGCGGCAACGCGATCAGTTCGGCGCGGTGGATATCGTCCTGCATCCCGGTGTTCAATCCGGCGAGGATCGGTTGCAGCCCAGCTGTCTGCACGGTCGTGCCGCCCGGTCCCCTCCCCTGCCCCCCGGCCCCGAGGTCGTCCTTGATCGCCGCGTAATTCTCGACGGTCGCGGTGCCTTCACCCCGCAACCCCACGCTCGCGAAGGCGTGGGCACGCGAGGCGTCGGTGGCATTGGCGGCGAACGGGCTGTCCCAATAGCTGTCGATTTTCAGGATTCGGTCCGGATACCGGGCGAGCAACTGCCCCAGTGCCCCGGTCACCGCCGAGCGGACCTCGGGATCATCGACCGTGGCTCCTTCGGGCGCGGTGTAGAGCAGGATCAGGTCGCTGTCGGTATCGCGGCCGAAGGTGTCGTCGGCGATCTTCGACGCGGCCACCGATTCGCTGCTCTCGTCGAACCAGCCCTCCTGCGTGAGCCGACCGGCGAGATCACGTCCATACCAGCCCGAGAGCAGCACCATCAGCACGAAGATACCGAGTACCAGGTAACGGTTCCGGTAGACGAGATACCCCCAGCGCAGGGATTTCGAATCCGGCCCCGGCGACGACGCGGGGTGCGATCGGGACCGAACCCGCAGATTCACCACGATCGGCTATCCGCAGGCGGGGGTGCGGTAATCGGCGGATCGTAGGATGCCGCACAGATCTGTCCTGGAGATCTTCCACTTGCCGTCGATCAGCACGAAGTGCACCACCGTGGTGCGGATGACGGTGCCGCTGCCGTCCTTGTCCAGGCGCATGGTCGCGGTCAGGGTGCCGTCGCGGTTGTCGAACACCGGATCGGTCACGCCGTAGATGGCCCGCGGATTGTCCTGCAGCGCCTTGTACATGTCGGGGATGGCGTCTTTGAAGACGTTGCCGTCCTCGATCAGATCGGTGCGCTCGCTATCGGGCAGCGCCGGATCCAGCGCCCGCTTGATCTGCGCGTCGAGTTCGGCGGCCGACGGCAGCGGACGGTTCGCGGCACTCGACGACGCCGCTACCGAGGAGGACAGCGATTCGTTGGCGCGCGAACGCGCGGCGTCGACGGACGCCTCGTCCGAACTCGAATCGCAGGCCGAAGCCACCGCGAGGACGCCGACGAGGGCGAGGAGGGTTCGGGCAAGTCGTGTGGGTCGCATCACTTCCTAGATACCATCTATGACGGAACTGATCCGCCCCAGCAGGGCCCGCACGGTCGTGACGTCCCGATCCACGACGGTCCCGACCGGCGCGGCGTCCGGAATCATATCCCGGACCAGTGCGACCACACTGCGTTCGTCGCCGAGATCGACGTCGGTGACCCGCACCCGCGCCACCGCGACCACGTCCTCAGGGCCCGGCACATCGGAATCGAGATCCGCCCGGTAGATCTCGAGCAGGAGCGTGGCTCTGACGGTGCGAAACGCGTACGGCCTGCCGTCCGCCGTCGTGCCGAATCCGTGGGCGTACGGACCGACGGTGACGTCGTCTATGGCGAATCCCGATCGTCGGTCGGACTTCACACCGCGGCTCCCTGTGTCGGACATTGTTTCAACACTAAGGTAACCCGCGCCACCGACATTCCATGCCCGCGGCGGACCCCCGTCTGCCCCGTTGTCACCCCGACATGGTCAGATGGTGACGTCGTGCTGTCACCTCGGTAGTTAGGAGTTCGGTGGATGCGCCCTCGCGGCTCGGTCCCCTGTGCGCTCGTTGGCGCGGTGGTGCTCGCGTTGCTGACGACCGGATGCTCCTCCGATAACGGCACACCCGACGTTCCGACCCGAGATCCCGCCGTCGCGGCGGTCGCCCCCGCGACGACCGCCGCACCCGCGGGCGAGGTCGCGAGACTCGCGAATCCCATCGGTGCGCTGCTGGCGGAATCGGGTACCGGGCAGCTGGTGGCGCTCGACGCGAGCAGCCCCGCCGCCACCGTGCTCTTCGTGCTCGATCCCGCGACATTCCAGCGCCGCGATCCGGCCGGAGCGCCCGATCCCGCCGTGAAGACGCTTCCGCTGCCCGCGCCCGCCACCGCGCTGGTCCAGGGCAAGCCGGGTGAAGTCCTGCTCCCCGCGCGCGATCGGATCCTGCGCGTCGATCTCGCGACCGGGGTGAGCACCGAGATCCCCGTCGACGGTGACGCCAGGTCGGTGCGATACCGCCCCGACGGCACGTTTGTCGTCGGCACCTCCGATGGGAAGGTCCGCACCGTCACCGCCACCGGCGAGGTGGTACGGACCGTATCCGGTCTGGTCTCCGCCGACGTCCTCGCGACCACTCCCGACCACATCGCCGTGCTCGACCGGCGCCAGACTTCGCTCACCGAGATCGACCCGTCGCGGGACCGGCTCGGCCTCGCTCTGCGCGCGGGCGACGGTGCGACCGATATGATCGCCGACCACTTCGGCCGAGTCATCGTGGCCGACACCGCGGGCGGCGAACTCCTGGTCTATACGACCGGACCTCTCGTACTGCGTCAGCGTTTCCCGGTAGGATCGTCGCCTTACGCGCTCGCCTACGATCGACGGTCCGAGACCGTGTGGGTGACGTGCACGCAGAGCAACGAAGTCGTCGGATTCGATCTGTCGACGGGGATACCGAAGGAAGTGGGCCGGTTTCCCACCGTGCGCCAACCCGATTCGGTGACCATCGATGAACGCACCGGTGATCTGTTCGTCGGATCCGCGACCGGGGACGGTCTGCAGCGGATTCCCGCGGACGAGCGGAAGAGAGGGCAGTAGATGGCGCCGAACACCTCCCGCGGGGCACTACCGGCGAGCTGGGAAACCACCAGCGACGATTACGAGTACGTGCCGCTGCGACTACCCAAGGACGTGAACCGGGTCACCGCGTCGATGCGTCTGGCTATCCAGGCCGAATTCGGCGGCTGGGAACTGTCCCGGGTCCGCGCCTACACCGACGGCAGTCGTCGGGTGCTGTTGCGCCGTCGAAAATCTACGCTGCTACCCCAGTCGGAACCGGGGATGTGACGCGGCCGATGTACGCACTGGTGCTTCGCTTGATGTTCCTGGTTCCGCCGGAGCGGATCCATCATCTCGTCTTCGCCGCGATGCGCCTGGCAGCGCGTTTCGCGCCCACACGCTGGGTGTTGAACAAGTTGTTGGTGTCCGATGACCCGATCCTGCGCAATACCGCGTTCGGCGTCGAGTTCCCCGCGCCGTTGGGCCTTGCCGCCGGTTTCGACAAGAACGCCGACGGCGTCGACGTGTGGGGCCCGCTCGGCTGGGGTTTCGCCGAGATCGGCACCGTGACAGCACAGGCTCAACCGGGCAATCCGGCGCCGCGCCTGTTCCGCCTGCCCGCCGATCACGCCCTCATCAACCGGATGGGTTTCAACAACCACGGTGCGGCGCGTGCCGCGCGGCAGTTGATCGCGCGTTCCAGTGCCGTGCCGATCGGCGCCAATATCGGCAAGACCAAAATCGTCGAAGCCGCCGACGCGGCCGCCGATTACGCGACGAGCGCGGCGCTGCTCGGTCCCCTGGCCGATTTCGTCGTGGTGAACGTGAGCTCGCCCAATACGCCCGGGTTGCGCGATCTACAGGCCGTCGAATCCCTGCGGCCCGTCCTGCAGGCCGTGCTCGACCAGGTCCGGGTCCCGGTCCTGGTCAAGATCGCCCCCGACCTGTCCGACGACGATATCGACGCCGTCGCCGACCTCGCCGTAGAACTCGGACTCGCGGGCATCGTCGCCACCAACACCACCATCCGCCGCGACGGACTGCGCACCGATCCCGCCGAGGTCGCCGCCATGGGGCTGGGGGGCCTGTCCGGCGCGCCCATCGCCGACCGCTCCCTCGAGGTGCTGCGGCGCCTCTATCGCCGCGTCGGCGATCGCGTGGTCCTGGTGTCGGTCGGCGGTATCGAAACCCCCGACCAGGCGTTCGAGCGAATCCTGGCCGGGGCCACCCTGCTGCAGGGCTACACCGGTTTCATCTACGGCGGCCTCTTCTGGACCCGCACAATCCACCGCGGACTCGCCGAACGCCTGCGCGCCCGGGGATTCACCTCGATCGCGCAGGCGGTCGGCGCGGAGTACACGGCCTGAGTCTGATCCACCTACCCGAGTACCCGCGGCGGCTCGATCACATGGCGCGACATCCTCGGCCCCCCGGGAGCCCGGCCCCTGGACGGCGCGTCCTCCATCATGCGCGCCAGTATTCGCGTCGCCAGCAGGATCACCACCTGTTCGGCCGAGAGACCGAGCGCGGCGGCACGGGTGTCGACGGCGGCGTGCACGCCGGGATCGTTCACCCGGTCCGGATCGCTGAGCATTTCGTCCATTTCCATTCCGGCCAGTGCCTGCTGCCGGGTGAGCGGGCGATCCGGCAGCCAGCTCAACCGCCAGACCTCCTCGTCCGAATCCGTTGTCCGGTGCGCCGATTCGGGTGTCACGTCACTGATCATCGTTCGTGTGGTGGTGTGTACGTTCATCGCTGCCTTCGGGTGCTACAGCTGAGCAGGGACTGCTCGGGGGATGTGCTGGTCGGCCGGCATCGTCCGACGAACCGCGCATCGGTGAGTGCCGGAATACCTGGGTGCTGACGGTCTCGCGGAAACCGTCCCCGCGGGTGCGTGAGTGTGTCTCCGGCGGCATGCCACCGGTCACGTCGGCGGCCACGAATGTCCTCGTCGAGCATCCGGGCCGCGTGTTCGGACGCAGACCGAATCGTGATTCCCCGCGCTCCGGGCCCGCCTGCGCCGGCGAGGCTCGATACGCTGGGCATCACGGTGATCACCAGATCCTCCCTGACTGGTGGACGACGTAATCGCCTGCCTTCCAGTGTGTCTGCTGCGACGATGCGACGCCACCGAAATTAGGGCAGTTGCCGCGACGGCGACCGGCAATTGCCCGCGCTACGTGGGGGTTTGCCGGAAAAGGTGTGGCCTAGCCCCCTTACGCGGAATATCGTGGGGGCAGGCGCATATCGGCCGAATCCCAGGAAGGCGGATCGCGCGCATGGCCCCGCAGGACGCCCGTACCGTGATGATTCGCGATATTCTCACGCGTCTGTGCACGTACTACGGTCTGAAGCCGGAACGCCTCGGCAGCACCGAAATCGACGTCGGCCCGCTGCTGGAACTGACGGTTGTTCGCGAGCACGCACATCGAACGGGATTGTCGCCGGGCGACTCCATGCTTCCGGTGGTGCGCGATATGGCGCGAAGATTGCCGCCGACCGATCTGCTGATCGCCGACGCCACCCTGTCGCTCGGGCATTTCCGTGAAAATCCCCCCGGGGGAATCGATCTCGATCAGCTGTATGCCGACAGACTCGGCACGCGCCGCGAATACCTCGTCCAGCAGTGGCTGCCGCTGCACGAGGCATTACACGCCGAAGCTATCCCCGCCGCCCCGACGGTCAAACGCCTTCGGACCACGACCGAGAGCGACACGTTCACCGCACTGGCGAACCTGCTGGCGACGGGCACGGGTCACGTCATCGCACCGGCCGCGTCGAGCGGCAAAATACTGGTGTCGCTGCCAGATTCGACAGCACGCCCTGGTCGGATCACTGTCATCGGGGACACCGTCATCGACGATATCTACCGCGTCGACCGATTTCCTTCCATCGAGACGCCGACCTCGGCCGAATACGTCGAGCACCCCGGCGGGAAAGGTCTCAATCGCGCGGTGGCCGCGGCACGGCTCGGATTGGACGTGCACCTGCTCTCCGTAGTCGGCGATGACGACAGCGGCCAGAAGATCCTCGACTATCTGGCGCACGAGGGCGTGCACCGGGATCTGGTCAAGGTGGCGCGGGACGGGTCGACATCGAAAACCGCCGTCATCATGAACGCCAGCGGCGACACCCTGCTGATCGGGTGCCGCGATGATCGGAGCACACTGGCGGTGGAGGATGTCGAGACCTCGGCCGCCGTCGCCGTCATGAAGGCATCGGATGTGGTGCTGCTGACGTTCGAGCATCCACGCGGTGTCACGGAGCGGGCGCTCGCCCTGGCTCGACAGATGCGGCCCACACCGCAGGTAATCCTGTGCCCGACGCCGACCGTCGCTGTGCCGCAGGATTTCTACCGCTACCTCGACGCGGTCGACTACATTGTCGCGACGCCGACCGAACTGCGCAGAATGCTTCCCGACCAGCCGTCGGCGACGAGCAAGGACAGTGCGCGGCGTCTGCGCGGACTCGGGGTGCGTGCCGTCTGCGCTATCGACGAATTCCACTGTGCGGTCTGGTCGGATGAGGTCACCCTCGACATCTCGCATTTCCGTGGGGCGCTGAAACGAGCCCCGGGCGCCACCGCCGCTTTCGCCGCGGCACTGGCCTATCGCATCGTCGTCTCGGACGGACCGTTGCGGCGCGAGGATGTCATCTGGGCGACCGCGGCGATGATCCCGACACAGAAACTGGGCCCTGCGGCGAGCACCATGCCGGAGCGGAGTCAGGTCGACGCGATCGTCAGGCTGGCGGGCGACGTTCACCAGTGACACCTATCCTGAAGCGGGAGTTCACAGCACCGGAGGCAGTGACGCATAGCCTTGCGTGACACGGCCTTGGTCGTGGTCCGCGACATTCTCACCAGCGCTTACTATCGGCCAGGACCGCAGCGGCAAACGGATCCTCGACGATTGCGCACGGGGGGCGACGGGCCCGACCCTGCCTCGAGCCCGACGGCCGCGCCACGCGAGGGCGGCGATGATCGGCTCGAAAGACCCGAGCCGACGCCTTCATTCGTGGTCATGCGGTATTCGACTCGCGCTCTGCACAATTCGAGACACACAAGTATTCCAATCCTCGAGCTCGCGAGCGACTATCCGTCGATACAGCAGAACCGCCGCGTGCTCCCAGTCGATGCCGAGAACATCGGCGCGATCGGCGATGGCCGCATGCGCGATACCGTCGTGGATCAGATCGGGATCACTGAGCAGTTCATCGAGTTCCATACCCGCAAGCGCCTGCTCACGGAGCAGAAACAGATCCGGCAGCCAGCTCAGGCACCAGATCCGATGGGCGGGAGGGGGTTCCCGGCACGCGTATTCAGGTGAGCGATCGCTGGTCATCATCCAGGTGGTCGCGTGTATCGTCATGTTGGCTCCGGCATTACAGCTCCAACTGCTCCCACGGAATTCCGAGTTGACCGGCGGTGTGGACTGCCCGCAGAAATGCGGCGTGTTCGTGCCGGTTCGACTGGGTGCTGACGATCTCGGCGAGATCCATCCCCGCAAGTACCTGCTCGCGAGTGAGCAGGCGATCCGGTAACCAGCTCAGCCGCCACGATTCGAGCCATTTCTCGGCGGACGCGGTGCGCCGAATGCTCGGCGATATCGAATATGGTCACGAATTGCTCCTATCGAGCATCCGCACGTGCGAGGCCGTTCCGAGTGCACCGTGATTCGCTCTGCGGCGGCTCGTGTGAACGACGTCGGTTCGCACGGCGGACCACCGTCGGGGAAGCCCGATATTCCGGCCCTTGCGGTAGGTGGTGGGTCACCGCTGCCGTTCCGAAGTCCGCGAAACGGTCGTGCGTCGCGCGGATCGCGGCTGGATCGTTGTTCGAACAATTACGCCGACAACGCTTTCCGGCCGGTGATAACCTTCTGCCCGTCCGGGCCGATCCGAAGTGGTCAGGAAACAGGCCGGACGATCGACGGCACGGGAAGCGCCGTGGGCGAGGACCGAGGCCGATCGGTTCGGCTCGTCGGCCGGTGATTCGCTCAACGTGGGAAGTTCGACTCCGCTTCGCTGCCGGGGCGGTGCTGTCCACGCCGCCGAATACGCCGCTTCACAAGATTCATTCCGATCACCAGACCCTCCCTAGCTGCTGGTGGGCGATGTTCCGATGACACCAGTGTGGCTGGTTCCCCGGACAATCGCCACTACCTGATTGCCAATTGACATCTCAACTATGCCAATTGGCATCAACCACCTACTCTTTTCACCGTCAATAGCCTGGATAAATAGGCCAATACCGCATATCGTAGGCGTGCACACCGATCGAAAGATTCGCCCCGGGGAGGAACAGATCGACCTATGGCGACCCAGGACTCCGCAACTGTCGCCGTGCGGAACGTCCTCGCGCGACTCAGCAAGCAGCGAAAGCAAGAATATTTTCGCGCTCGTTCTCCAAAAGCCTGATACGCCCGGGATCGGTATATATATCGGCGTGGCTGGGAGCGAATTCGCCGTGGAAGTCGATGAGTCTATCCTCGAGTCACTCTCTGCGAATTGTTGGAGCGCATACGCCCGAGTCGAGGGGTGCATCCGAAGTCGGCTGAACTTCTCGCCCGCAGGTCGATGCGGTCACGGGATGCATAGCGACACATGACGATCGTGCGGGCATTCACATCCGTCGAAAGCAGACCGTTCCATGTCCGGCCGAAGATCGCCCCGAAAAGATCGCGATCTGTTGCATCTCGCAGACGAGCTCCGGGCCTCGGTGATGCGAGCTTCGATGCGGAGGGCGCGACGCCCATGGTCGCGGTCGATTCACCGCCGATTCACCGCGATCTCCGGTCCGCCTACGTACTTCCGGCCGCTGGTTCGCGAGAAACGGACACCCTGAACACACTTCTCTGGCTACGATAAGTGAGCCGCGCCACTCGATGACGCGCCGACCCGCGAGACGATGACATACGCAACGCCACATTCTGTCGTGGTCGCGGGTCCACCAGCAGCGGTACTGCGGGCGCATCGAGATCGGTCTACGACAGAGTTATCGGGAACAGGGAAGATGAGCACAACAGAAATCGGTTTCGCACACGAGTCCGGCAAGACGGTGTATACCGTGCCCGAGGCATTCCAGGAGACCGTGAAGTTGCGGCCCGATCAGGTCGCGTTGCGCACGGTCGGCGGCACGCTCGAGATCACCTGGCAGCAGTACGCGCAGCGCGTCGAAGCGCTCGCGGCCGGACTGTCCGCACTGGGCGTCGGGCACGGCGACACGGTCGGCATCATGCTCACCAACCGGCCCGAATTCAACCTGGTCGACACCGCCGCACTGCATCTGGGCGCGACGCCGTTCTCGATCTACAACACCAGCTCCCCGGAGCAGATCACCCACCTGTTCACCAATGCGGAGAACAAGGTCGTCATCACCGAGAGCGCGTTCCTCGACGCCATCAAGGCCGCGGGCGTGTCGTCCATCGAGCACATCGTGCTGGTGGACGGCCAGGCCGAAGGAACGGTGTCACTCGCCGATGTCGAGACCACCCCGGTCGCGGACTTCGATTTCGCCGCGGCCTGGCAGGCGGTGACGCCCGACGATCTGGCGACCCTGATCTACACCTCGGGCACGACCGGCCCGTCCAAGGGCGTCGAGATCACCCATCGCAATGTGATCGCCCAGATCATCGCGCTGGTCAAAGGTCCACTCTCGGCCGGTTTCGACGACCGGGCCATCTCCTATCTGCCCGCCGCACATGTCGCCGACCGCATCTCCGGGCACGCGATCAGCCTGCTCACCGGAATTCTGATCACCAGCGTGCCCGACCCGCGCGAAATCGCCGCGGCACTGCCGGACGCGCAGCCGACCATCTTCTTCGGTGTGCCGCGCGTATGGCAGAAGATCAAGGCCGGAATCGACGGCAAGCTGTCCACCGAGGCGAGTCCGGTGAAGAAGGCACTCGCGAAGTGGGCGATCGAAACCGGTATCGCGGCCGCTCGCTCGGATCTGGCGGGTAAGCGCCGTGGGCCGGTGCTGGGCCTGCAGTACAAGATCGCGGACGCGCTCGTGCTGTCCAAGCTGCGGCACGCGCTCGGACTGCAGAATCTGCGCGTGGCGTCTTCCGGCGCGGCCGCGATTCCGGCGGAGACCCTCGAGTACTTCCTCGGACTCGGCCTCACCGTGAGCGAGGTGTGGGGCATGTCGGAGACCACCGGCGTCGGGACCTACACCGAATTGGACAAACCGCGGCCGGGTTCGGTCGGCCGACCCGTCGATGGGCTGGAGATCAGACTCGCCGCGGACGGCGAACTGCTGGTACGCGGCGCGATCGTCACCCCGGGTTACCGCAAACAGCCCGATAAGACCAAGGAGGCGCTCGACTCCGACGGCTGGCTCGCGACCGGCGATGTCGCGACCATCGACGCGGATGGCTACGTGCGCATCGTGGACCGCAAGAAGGAACTGATCATCAACGAGGCGGGGAAGAACATCTCCCCGACCAATATCGAGAACGCGGTGAAGGCGGGCTCTTCGCTGGTCAGCCAGGTGGTCGCGATCGGTGAGGCCAAGCCCTACATTTCCGCGCTCATCGTGCTCGACCCGGACACCGCGGCTCTGCGCGCCAAGGAATTGGACGTTCCCGCCGACGATCCGACCGCGCTTGCCACCCGCAAGGAGATCATCGACGAGATTCTCGCCGCGGTGGTCGCGGGCAACAAGAAGCTGTCGCGGGTCGAGCAGATCAAGCGGTTCACCATCGTCGGGAAGCCGTGGGAGCCGGGCGGCGACGAGCTGACCCCGACCATGAAACTCAAGCGCAACCCGATCGCGGCGAAATACGCCGAGGAGATCGCCGCGCTCTACACCGATCCGTTGCCGGACACCGTCATCAACGTCTGAGTTCACGACAAAGGACCGTGGCCCCGAGCGTTCGGGGCCACGGTCCTTTTCGTCTACTACTTCTGTTCGTAGGTGGCTACCAGGACCGCGCGGGCCAGGGTGTGGGAGAACAGGTTGAAGCCGAGGTAGGCGGGCGTCGCCGTCGACTCGATACCCAGACTGTCCACGTCGACCGCGTGGACGACGATGAAATAGCGGTGCGGGCCGTGTCCAGGCGGCGGGGCCGCGCCGACATATCCGGCGAAACCTCCGTCGTTGTTCAGCGTGATCGCGCCGGTGGGCAGCGCGCCGCCCTCGGAGCCGGAGCCCGCTCCGGCGGGCAGCGAGGTGACATTCGCCGGAATGTCGGCCACGGCCCAATGCCAGAAGCCCGACGCCGTCGGCGCATCGGGATCGTAGACGGTAACCGCGAAACTCTTTGTGCCCTCGGGGAATCCGGACCAGGACAGTTGGGGCGAGATATCCTTGCCACCCGCACCGAAGACACCGCTGACCTGATCGTTGTGCAGCGGGCTACCGTCGGTCACATTCTCGGAGGTCAGGGTGAAACTCGGAACCTGCGGGAGTGCCTCGTAGGGGTTGTAGGTCATCGTCTCTCTTCCGGATCGTCGGTTGTCGGAGAAGTGCGGGTCGGGTTCAGCTATTGAGCAGGAAGTGTTCGAGCACCCGCGTACCGAATTCGAGGGCGTCGACCGGGACTCGTTCATCGACGCCGTGGAACAGCGCGCTGAAATCCAATTCGGGCGGCAGCTGCAGCGGCGCGAATCCGAAGCAGCGAATGCCCAAGCGGGCGAACGCTTTCGCGTCGGTGCCGCCCGACAGCATATAGGGCACCGTGCGCCCCTGCGGATCGTTCGCGAGGATGGCGGCGTTCATCGCGTCGACCAGGTGACCGTCGAATGTCGTTTCGTAGGAATCGAGTTCGGTGATCCATTCGCGTTCGACATCGGGACCGATCAATTCGTCCACCTCGCGCTCGAACGCCGCCTGCCGTCCCGGCACCACGCGGCAGTCGACGACCGCCTCGGCTGTCTGCGGAATGACGTTCGCCTTGTAACCGGCCTGCAGCATGGTCGGATTCGCGGTGTCGCGCAGGGTCGCCCCGATGATGCGGGATATGGTGCCGAGCTTCGCCAACTGGCCCTCGATATCGGGACTGTGCGGATCGAATTCCAGTCCGGTCTCCTCGGCGACCGCGGTCAGGAATTCGGCCACCGAATCCGAAAGCACCAGCGGGAAGGTGTGTTTGCCGAGTCGCGCCACCGCGGCGGCCAGAATGGTCACCGCGTTGTCCTCGTGCAGGAACGAGCCGTGACCCGCACGGGCCTTGGCCCGCAGGCGCATCCAACCGAGCCCCTTCTCGGCGGTCTCCACCAGGTAGAGCCTGCGCACGCTACCGTCGGGGCGAGGCACCGTCAGCGAGAACCCGCCGACCTCACCGACCGCTTCGGTGACTCCATCGAACACGTCGGGACGGTTGTCGACCAACCACTGCGAACCCCATCTGCCGCCGTTCTCCTCATCCGCGAGGAACGCGAAGACGATATCGCGCGGGGGTACCGTGCCCTCGACCTTGAACTGGCGCGCGATGGCCAGCATCATGCCGACCATATCCTTCATATCGATCGCGCCGCGCCCCCACACATACCCGTCGCGGACCGCCCCCGAGAACGGGTGCACACTCCAATCCGAGGCCTCCGCGGGCACCACGTCCAGGTGACCGTGCATCATCAGCGCGCCCCGGCTGGAATCGGCGCCCTTCAGCCGCGCGAACACATTTCCGCGACCGGGCGCACCCGACTCCAAGTACTCGGTGGTGTAGCCAACCTGCTGCAGTTGCTCAGCGATCCATTCCGCGCATTCGCGCTCCCCCTTGGTCGTCGCCAGATCCCCGGTGTTGGAGGTGTCGAACTTGATCAGCGTGCTGACCAACTCCACAACCTCGTCCACCGCGCGCGACCTGCTGCTGATCCGACCCGATCCTTCGCCAGTAACCGACACGCCCCCTTTCCTACCACTGCGGGCGAGCACGTGACACCACCCCACCCGTGATGCCATCGGGTACGCGGCGTCGGCGTGCCGATTCCCGTAGCCGCGCGCCAACATCACCCTGATCGCAATGTCCGCGACAGCGAGGCGAGTTGCCGAACGAGGCCGAGCGGCGCATGGTCATCGGTGATCGAGACGAGGAGGTGCGATGCGGCTGAACACGGTACGGGCGCGGGAGCTTTTCGCGGGCGAGCGCGTCGCCCGGCTCGCGACGGTCTCCCCCGACCTGACCCCGCATATCGTGCCGATCGTGTTCGCGGTGTCCGACGATATCGTCTACACGGCGGTCGACGCCAAACCCAAATCCACCACGGCGCTGCGCCGACTGGCCAATATCGCCGCCAACCCCGCCGTCGCGCTCCTCGCCGACCACTACGCCGACGACTGGACCCGCCTGTGGTGGGTCCGCGCCGACGGCTCCGCCCGCCTCGCCGACGCCGCCGAATCGGAGCACGCCCTCCCCCTGCTGGCCGCCCGCTACCCCCAGTACATCACCCACCCCCCGCCTGGGCCCGTCGTGATCATCCGAGTCACCCGATGGACCGGGTGGGCCGCGAGCTGATGTCGTCTGCGGTGGGTACGATTCGGGCCGAACGCGGTAGAGGCTCGGTCGAGTACAGAGGAGCGGACGTGCTGAGGCAGTTGTACTCGACCGACGGCTTGCTCGAGGCGCCACTGGTGGAATCCGATGGCAGCGTCGTCTTCTCGAACGTGACCGGCGGCGGGATCTTTCGGCACCGCGGCGGCGAGACCGACATCGTGGTCGATCGTCGGCGTGGCGTCGGCGGACTGGCATCGCACGCCGAGGGCGGCCTCGTGATGACCGGCCGCGACCTCGCCTTCGCCGATGGCGACCGACAGCACACGCTCCTCTCGATCGACGGTGCCACCGGGTTCAACGATCTGACCGTCGCGGCTGATGGTTCCGTCTACGTCGGCGTCCTGCGGCACCGCCCGCAGCAAGGGGAATCGGCGGTGCCGAGCGAAGTCGTGAGAATCGATCCCGGTGGCATCGTGACCGTCGCGGCGTCCGATATCCGGTGGCCCAACGGGCTCGGCTTCGCGCCGGACGAACAAACCCTCTACGTGTGCGAATACGCGGAGCGGCGGGTACTCGCGGTACAGCAGGGCCGCACGAGGGTCTTCGCCACCGCACCGACCGGAGAATGCGACGGACTGGCCGTCGACGTCGAAGGCGGCGTGTGGGTCGCCCTCGGCAGCGGGAGCGCCGTCGCGCGCTTCACCCCTGACGGCACACTCGACACGATGATCGATGTGCCCGACGGATTCGTCTCCTCGGTGGCGTTCGACGGTGAGGTCCTCTACATCACCACCGCTTCCCGACTGCTCAGCACGTCGGTGGGCGTCCGCGGACACGCCGTGGCCATGGCCCGCATTCCGGTGCACTGATCCCGGCATCGTAGGCAGGCGAATATGCCTGTGCTCCAAGTCCATTCGACTGATCACTTCGCGAGCGCATCGGCCGCGCCGAGAGGAGGCCGAGGGGTATCTCGGCGAAATCTGGGTACAGCCGTGAAGTGGAGGAGAACAGCACCGAGCCGACCGCGCGACCGAACGAGTCCGACGACTCGCGCGAGGTCATCGAGCAGGTGAACGGTGTACTCATGCTGGTGTACGGGATCACCGCCGAGCAGGCATTCGCCTTGCTGCGCACCTGTGCGCAGGACAGCAATATCAGCGCGGCGCAGTTGGCCGAACGGATCGCGACCTGCCTGCCCACCCTGTCCGATTCGCCCGCACTGTGGCAGACACGGGTGCAACTCAACCGAATCCTGCTGGTTCCGGATGCGCACGGAGCGGGCCGAGCCCGCTGAGTAGGCGCCCCCACTGTCGATCGGGTGGGCGCTGTGGTCGACCCGCGCACCCTCGCTCGGGTACGTGATCACCCGGCAGCGTCGCGACGCTCGATCCGCGAGATGGTCGAGACGGTCGCCGAGCGCGTCGTCGCGGTGACCTCGCCGATGATCGCCGCTGTCGCGGCGCGGCCTTCCGGTGCGGCCACCAGCGGGTACACGTGGATCGCGTTGCGGCAGACGGTGACCCGCACGTCGGCGCCGGCTTCGGCGGCGAGATCGCGGAAGCGAAGGACATCAGGGTAGAGCAGATCCCTTGTACCGATATAGACGTGGGTCGGCGGCAGACCGGACAGCGGGCCGTTGATCGGGCTCAGCAGTGGGTCTGCCATATCCGTGCCATGCGCCCAGGCCCGGCCCGCTTCGACGAGCCCGACGCGGCTGAGCCACGGATCGTAGATTCCGCTGTTTTCGGACATCGTCAGGTCGAGCCACGGCGAGATGAGTATCAGCCGGTCGGGGGCGGGTAGCTCGCGCTCGGCGAGGGTCTGGGCGAAGCCGAGGGCCAGACCGCCACCGGCGGAATCGCCGATGATGGTGACCGCGGCGGCGGGATGCTCGGACAGCGCGCGCTCATAGACGGCGGTGAGCATCCCATAGGCGTCGCGGTAGGAGTACCGGGGCGCGAGGCCGTAGAGCGGCGCTTCCACGGCTACACCCGCGTCGGCCAGACGCGAGATCAAAGTCCAATGCGGACGGGCGATCTCACGGTAGTAGCCGCCGCCGTGGACGTAGATCACCAGATGCGCGGCCGGACCGGCCCCGGGTAGCACGCTGTAACAGGCGAATTCGCCGAACCGTCGCATGCGGACCGCATGGCGGTTGCGCAGCTTTCGCGGCGGCGTCCCGGATTCCTTCGGCGCGGCGATCTGCGCCCGCGCTCGTTGCGCCGTTGACATCAGAGGTTTGGATACCCGCTGCATGTACAGGCTCGCCATCCTCATCGCGAAACTCATCGGTCAGACCCTTCATCATGGCGCAGCCCTGGACTACCGGACTCCGATCGAGGCGGGGATACCCGGGCACCGGCGGATCACACCTCGTCCGCGATACGGACAATCAGGGCGAGCGAGGGTGAAGTCCGCGGTGCGTTCCCCCCGCGACGACGACCGTCGGGTGAGTTCGCCCGATTCCCTCCCCCACGCTGGTTAGACTGCCGACGTGACCGACCTCGCGGACTTCACGCGGCTGATCGCAGGCGACCACGGGCTGTGCGTCGTCTCGACCCTGCGTGCGGACAGCACGATCCAATCGTCCCTGGTCAACGCGGGCGTGCTGAAACACCCCGATACCGGTGCCGATGTGGTCGCCATGGTGGTGCACGGAGGCACCCGCAAGCTGGACAATCTCCGCGACCGGCCACGGATGACGGTCGTGGTCCGCGTCGGCTGGGAATGGGCCGCCGTCGAGGGACCGGTATCGATCATCGGTCCCGACGATCCGGCGCCCGCGTTCGATGCCGAACGGCTGCGGATTCTGCTCCGTGAGGTGTTCAGCGCGGCAGGCGGCACGCACGAGAATTGGGACGAGTACGACAGGGTCATGGCCGCCGAACGTCGCGCGGTCGTTCTGGTCGCGCCTGACCGCGTCTACGGCAACGGCTGACCTGCTCCGACGGGCCAGGAATTCGGATCAAACCGATCGGGAGGGGTCACCCGCGCCGACACGCTCATTACCGTGGTGCGGGTGAATCTGAATCTGGACCGAAAACGGGCGATCGTCACCGGTGGCAGCCGCGGTATCGGAGCGGCGGTCGCGCGCGGGCTCGCGCTCGAAGGCGTCGACGTGGTGATCGCGGCGCGCGACGCCGTACAGCTCGAAGCCACGGCGCGCGCGATATCCGAGGAGACGGGCCGGCGGGTGATCGCGATACCGACCGACACCGGTGCCGACGACCAGGTCCAGGCGCTGGTCCAGCGCACCGTCGCCGAACTGGGCGGCGTCGACATCCTGGTGAATTCCGCCGCGACGCCGTGGAGCGCTGGTCCGAGCACCGATCTGGCCGCCACCAGCGACGATATCGTTCGTCGTGAGGTCGAGATCAAAGTGCTCGGATATCTGCGCACCGCGCGTGCCGTCGCACCCCACCTGCTCGAGCAGGGCTGGGGCCGCATCATCAACATCAGCGGACTCGGTGCCCGCCAAGCCAATTCGATCGCCCAGACGATCCGCAATATCAGCGTCTCCGCACTGACCAAGAACCTCGCCGACGAACTCGGCCCGAAGGGCGTCAACGTGACGGTCGTCCATCCCGGCCTGACCAGAACCGAAAGGCTCACACAGCGATTGGCGGCGCGCGCCGAGGAATCCGGGCAGACGATCGCTGAACTCGAAGCTGAGCTGGCCGAGAACACGCTGCACCGCGTCATCGACGCGTCCGAAGTGGCCGATGTGGTCACCTTCCTCGCCTCCCCACGTAGCATCGCCATCACCGGCGACGCCATCGCGGCAGGCGGCGGCGTTCCCGGCCCGGTCTTCTACTGACCAGCAGGCCGATGGCGAGATCCTCGGCCACCTCCAGGAAGCGTGTCCAGCGGGCGTGCACCCCCCGCTTCGGGACCAGGTCTGGTTCGATCGCGAGCTCTGACGTCATCGAGTTGGGTTGACGCGGGCGCGGAGTTCGGATTCTGGTCGTCAACTGATACCCTCGCAGGTCGCTGGCACCGGCGGCGTCCGGTCAGGTGGGACAGGGTTTCACGCTCGCCGGTCGAGAACGGCGCGGATGGTTCGCTCAACGAAATGTCGGAGCAACTTTCGCGGCTTCGCGACCAGGACATCTGCGCAATACCGACCACGACGATCGTGTCCACCCCCACGGTCGAATGGGCCCCGCGAGCAGCGACATCCTGCGCCGCGAATCTTCGTCCGGTTGATCGATGACCATCGAATGAGTGAGTCGACACGGCGCGTAGCTCGCGGCGAGTCGAGTGGGGTCAGGGGTGGACTGACCCAATACGTCCAGCTGGTGGTTCATGTGAATTGATCGGACTGCCCGCGCGTCGGTTGAGGTGGTGGAAGTTGAATACAGGCGACCAGCCTCGAGATAGTGTCGTCCGAACTTCATCGGCCCGGCGTGTGTTGATAGTCGGCGCCGGCGTCGGCGGCATCTCCGCCGCCCGCGGACTGCTGCGCGACGGTCACGACGTGACCGTGTTCGAACGTGCGTCGGCCGTGCGAGCCAGTGGTGGAGCGGTGACCATCTGGCCCAACGGCGCGAAGGTGCTCAGCCAGCTCGGCGTCGACATGGCCGGAGCCGGTCAGGTCCTGTCTCTGGTGCACGTGTCGACCGCGACCGGTCGCCGCGTCGCCGCTATCGACGTGACGGCGTTGAACGCCGAATTGGGAGCGCCCACCCGAATGGTTCCGCGGCGGGTACTGCTGGAACGACTGATGGACGACTTGCCGCTCGGTCGTATCCGCTGCGACGCTCGTGCCGTCGCCGTGACCAATACTCCCGACGGCGTGCGAGTCGACTTCGCAGACGGTACATCGGCCGAAGGTGATCTGTTGATCGGCGCGGATGGGCGACACTCGATGGTGCGCGCGGCGTTCAACACACAGGACGCGGTTCCGACCGGCTGGTGCAGCTGGCAAGGGCTGGTCGAGCTCCCTGACCTCGCCGACAGCGATGTCGCGGTGATCATCATCGACAAAGGCGGAAACCTCGGCCTGTCGCCCGCAGGTAATGGCAGCCTCCAGTGGTGGTTCGATCTACCCTGGTCCCCGGGTTTCGTACGACCGGACTCCCCCATCGACACCATCAGGTCACATTTCACCGGCTGGTCCCAGCCGGTCGACCGGGTGCTGGCGGCGTTGACCAACGACGACCTGAGCATGTCGCCGTTTCCCCACTTCCGGCATCCGATACCGCGTGAATGGGGACAGGGCCGATTCACCCTGCTCGGCGATGCCGCCCACACGATGCCGCCCACGCTCGCCCAGGGCACCAACCAGGCGCTGCTGGACACGATGGTGCTGCGCCGGGCACTGGCATCACCGCGCACCGTGCCCGAGGCGCTGCGCTGGTACGGGAAGACCCGGCGACGCAAGGTCGCCGCCGTCTCCTGGGTGACCTCACGTCAGATCTCGCACGGCGAGTCCGCGATGAAGCCTGCCGGGCTACTTCCGCCGGGCTTCGTGACCCGGGTGCTGACGAGTTTCCTTCGGGCAGTGAGCCATTCCAGAATGTCGGCCGAAGCCACCGGGAAACTCTGGCCCATCGACACACGATGATGTGACTCGAACGGCGTGACGCACCGATCCGCGTGGTCCTCCTCCGGACGACGGTTGCCCTCCGACGGGCGTCAGTGCGGTGACCTCCGGCCCTTCTCGCCCGTGGCAATCGTCGACGGCCGCCGCACGCCGCTGTCAGCGCCGGAGAATACGTCGGATACGCGCACGGATATCGGGGCGGTCGCCCGGCGCGGAGCCGGCGACTTCGACGACTTCCTGTGCCGACTCCGCCTGTGCCGACTCCGCCTGGGCCGACTCCGCCTGTGCCAATCGCATGTGCAATTGTTCGCGGACCTGCTCGGGCGTATATGCCCGGCGGCGGCGTTCCGCACGCACCACCACCACACCGGTCGCCACCACACCGGCCGCACCCGCCAATCCCACTGCCTTCCACCACCTCATACCGCATAGGCTACGGCCATGACGGGTAAGAGCATCAGTCTCGATCGAGCGCTCGAGGTCACCAGAACCGGCGACATCTGGCTTTTCCGTGGACATTCGACCGCCGACCGGGTGATCCGCATGACGACCAACAGTCCGGTGAACCATGTCGGCATGTCCGTCGTGATCGACGATCTACCCGCGCTGATCTGGCACGCGGAACTCGGCCGATCCCTGCCCGATATGTGGTCGGGAACCGAGCATCGCGGCGTCCAGTTGCACAATCTGCGCGACGCGGTGCTGGTGTGGGCGCACCGCTACGGTCAGCAGGCGTGGTTGCGCCAGTTGAACCGTCCGGCCACCCGCGAGATGGAGGACGGCGTATTGCGCACCATCGCCCGGCTCGACGGAACCCCGTTCCCGTCCACCGCCGGTCTGGCCGGACGCTGGCTGCGCGGCCGGGCGCGCCTGCCGCGCCGCGCAACGCGTCAGAAGGCCGCCAGGGAACTCGAGAGCGCGTACTGCGCGGAGATCGTGGCGGCGACATATCAGGCGATGGGATTGCTGCCGGAGCATCGAAGCCCCAACTGGTACGACCCGGGCCGATTCTGGAGCGGAGACGGACTGGGTTTGTCCGGCGGCTACGAACTGGGTGGCGAAATCGCCGTCAGGACACCGCCCGCGCCGGAATCCTGACTCGGTCAGCACCGGTTCCTTCCCAGGGAGAAATCGACGATGTCGGAATCGAACTCGCTGTAGCGCGCGTACTGGAGCAGCTCGTTCAGCCTGCTGCCCGGCGGCATCCGATCCAGCAGCCCGGATTGTGTTCCCTCGGCAAAGATTTCCCGTAGCCCGGCCTCGGCGGCGAACAACGCCACCAACGGATTGAACGCACCGGGCAAGCGTTGAATCCGGCCGGAGGACAGCCCCGCGCGAAACGCGACGCGCTTATCAGCGGCTGAGGTGGCGGCAGCCAATAGACCCGTCATCGGACACATCCTTCGGAAGTCTCGGCGCCCGAGCCAGGGCGTCGTCGGAGATCATGCAGTTCAACTGCGGCAATTCTTCCGGAGTCGGGCGAACGCTCGCGCCCCGCCGTCGCGAACACCCGCGACACTTTCCGATATCCGCCGTGCCGGTAGTCAGCGCGTCCCCGGCTGATTCGCGGTCCCCTCGAACTGACCGGTGCCTGCGAGGATCGTCGTGAGCACCCGAACCAGTTCGGCCTGCCGATGCGTTCCTGTCTTCTCGAAGGCGTGTTGCAGATGTGTGCGCACGGTGTTCACCGAAACCGACAGCTCCTCCGCGATCGAACGCAGACCCTCACCGCGCAGCGCTGCCGCCGCGACGCGCGCTTCGGCCGCGGTCAACCCGAACAGTTCCCGCAATGCCTTCGGTCCTCCCGTGATTGCCTCACCCGGGTCGACGATGACTACGAGCGCCGACGCCGAACGCTCCTCACGGCACCCGGATTTCGGATTCAGCGGCGCCACCAGCAGTGCGTACTGGCCCGCGCCGCTGCGCCGGGGAACGAGGGTGCGTCCGCCGTCGCACGGCCCACCCGCTCGGATCGCCGAATCTATCAGGGTGCGCAACACGGCCGCGGATCGATTGTCCGACGATTCGAGGTGGCCGCTGCGTCCCCTGCAGAGGCCGTCGCGCGATTCCAGGATCGACAGGGCCGACGGGTTCGCGTAGCTGATCGCCCCGCCGCTCGACACGATCACCAGTCCGTGCCGGTGCACGTCGAGCACACCGATCGCTCGATCACGTTCGGTCCTGACGTCCGTCAGACAGGACTGGACGGTCAGCGCTTGCCGCAGATGCGGGAGCAGCAGTCGCAGTACCGACGCGGCCTGCACTCGGTCGAGATCTCGATCCCGGTCGGGATACACCCCGACCCACGACATCTCGCCGCCACTGCTCAGCACTGCGAGCATCCCGTTGCCGAGTCGGTTCGGCACCATCCAGCCCTCGAAGAACGGATGCCTGCGCAGGTATTGCGGGCCGAGCAACTCCTCGCATGTGGTGATGACACCGGCGGGTTCGCGTTCGAGCGCCCGCGCGAACGGATCGATACGCCAGAATCCGGCGTTGTAACTTCGGCGCAGGTCGTCCGCCCCGGGTGAACAGACGGTCATCCGTCGCCTACTCGCGCCGGAAACGACCAAGCCGCCGTGGTATCCGCCCACCGCCGCGACGATATCGCGCACCGCGGGCGGCCAGTCACCGGAATGCAGCGCCGCGCGGTTGATGAGCGCGACGATCGCGGAGAACCTCTCGATTGTCAGTGTCATGTGAAATGTCCTGCGGCGCAATCGAACCAGCTGACAGCGGGCGGGTTGACCATAGATGTTCGAGCAGTACTTCACACGAGTAGTCCGATACCCGATTCTACTCTCCCGCATGCCATCAACGGATTCGGCGTCCTCATCGGTTCGGATGAGGAACCGCGTCGCCGGCCCTGCTCTACTCGATAGAGCAACCACTTCGCTACAGCCGGTCGGCCTCGATTCCCGGATCAACCCCGCCCACGACAACCCCTGCCGCCGAGTTCGGACAGTCGTTCCTCGATCGCACTGCGACACAAGGAGAAGACACCGTGAACGCCCCCGAATACACCGAACTCGACAGGATGGGAAACTCGCGCTCGGAGCGCTGGGGAGCTCGTATCACCAACTTCCTGCTGCACACCCAGGAAGGGAACGGCACCGCGGAATCGCTTGCGGCCTACCTCGGCAACCCCGACAACGGCGTCTCGTATCACTACACGCTCCGGGACGCGATCGTCTGCGATGTCGTCGATACCGACTATGCGTCGTGGTCGGTCCTCGACGCCAACAGCAATACGATCAATCTCTGCTTCGCGGGCAGCCGGGCCTCCTGGACGCGCGACGAATGGCTCGTCATCGAGGCAGACCTTCGGATAGCGGCCTGGCTGGCCGTTCAGGACGCGAAGAAATACGGTTTCGCCAGTGATGTGATCGCACCGCCGTATTCGCGAAGGGACGGTATCTCCGACCACAAATACGTCACCGAATGTCTCGGCATCGGCACTCATACCGACGTCGGCTGGAACTTCCCCTGGAGTGTCTTCGAGAGTCATGTCCGAGAGTTCGCCGGCGGTGTCCCGGTGGCCGGGGATATCGATCGCAAGGCAGCCGTATCTCCCTGGCTCGGCAAGCGTCTGGGCACCGGGCAGGAAATGCGAACGGCCGACGGCGTCGGCCGGTTCGTTCAGTTCGAGCACGGGTATATCTACTGGCATCCGTCCACGGGCGCGCATCCGATCCCCATATCACTGTTCCAGCGATACGCCGAAACCGGATGGGAAGCCGGACCCTTGGGCTACCCGATCACCGACCACACTGCGCTCCGAGACCCGGAGAACCGAGAATGGGGCGAGGTGCAGGGCTTCCAGAACGGGGCACTCTACCGGCGCAACGGCCGTCCCACGTACCTGGTGCACGGCGAAATCCGCGAGCGATGGAACCGGAGCGGATTCGAGAACGGCCCACTCGGCTGGCCGATATCCGACGAAATCGCCTACGACACCGCGACCTACCAGGAATTCGACAACGGCCGGATCTACTGGACGCCGAAACCGACGCTCGCGCTGCTGACGATCGGTGGACGCGACGAACCGCTGCGTGAGACCGCCTGAGTCGGTCGGCTACGGTTGCCGCACCGCGACGACGGGGACACCGAGAATATCGGTGACGATTCCCTCGAGCGCGCCCATTACATCCGCGGTCTGTTCGGCCGGTCCGCCGCGGGTATGCGCGGCCACCGAGAAACCGGGACCGAACGACGCCGAGGCGACCTCCTGTGGCGGCATATCCGACCAGCCCCATTTGCTGCCCTGAACACCGGGCAGTGCGGCGGTGCCCCAATTCTGCTCGGTGCCGTCGACGGCGGTCGGCGCCGCGGTGGCCATCCAGTCGAGAATCGGAGAATTCGGGTCGGTGGTCTGTTTAGCGGTGAGGAAATCGGCGAGATCAGCGGTGCTGGTGGTGGAGGTACCCCACTGCCCGGTGGATTGTGTCTGTTCCAAACCGTATTCGGCGGCGGTCGACCCGATCGCTTGCGGATATTTCACCGCGACGGTGTCGGCGGCGGCGTCGTCGGAGTAACGGATCATCCGTTCGGCGCACGCGCGATCCTCCGCGGAGCCGTCGCCGTGGCGCAAGGCGTAATCGGCCAGGTACAGCTTGGCCGTCGACAGCGCGCTGCGCGGTTCGTGCTCGTTGGCCGTACCCCATTCGATCCCCATCGGGGTGCGCAGGGATATCGCGCTGCGTGGGGGCACGCCATCCGGCGACATGCCCGGCTCGGGGTCCGACTGCGCGGACGCCGACATCGGCACGGCACCGAAAGAAGCGGAAGCGATCAGGATCGCCATCGCCACCGTCCGGTAACTCATGGTCTTCACCTCGATTTCGCAGACAACAGCCGCATCGAGCGCCCACGCGGTAATCCCGGGCGCGGCGCCATCGGCACGAATTCGGCGGAGTCCTTATTCGGCAACCGTACGGTGGTGCACAAATTCAAGGCTACTTCAGGGCAACCGCCAATGTCCTCGAATAAGCTCGATTGCAGAGATTCCCAGCAAACTGATTTCCGGTTCGCGCGCGCCCCATGATCGGGCGTTGCGCGCGAGCAACCATTTACTCCCTGACGAATGAACGCACCGAGCCGTGTCGGCTCGGTGCGTTCATTCGATGCGCGATCCGTCACCCATGCATCGGAATCGAAGTCATCCCTTGGCCAGTTCCGGAGCTACCGCTTCGAACTCGTCGGACCCTTCCGGGGCCGCCGCCCGGCTCGGAAGCAGCACCGCCACCACGATCACGATCAGCGCGAAAGCGGCACAGACGAGGAAGGCCAGGCGCATACCGTCGAGGTGGGCGGCGACGGCGTCCGCGCCGTCGGCGACGAGGCCGGTGCTGCGCGCCGACATCACGGTCACGACCAGGGCGGTTCCGAAGGCCGCGGCGACCTGTTGCAGGGTGCCGAGCATGGAGCTGCCGTGCGAGTACAGATGCTGCGGCAGCGCGCCGAGGCCGAGGGTGAAGACCGGCGTGAAGGTGACCGCCATCGACACCATCAACACGACATGCAGGGCCAGCAGCTGCCAGTACGGCATATCCATCGAGATCTGAGTGAACCCGGCCAGCGCCACGGCGATTCCGATCGCCCCGGGAATCACCAGCACGCGTCCGCCGAATCGGTCGAACAGACGTCCGACGGTCGGTCCGAGCAGCCCCATCCCCAACCCGCCCGGCATGACCAGCAGGCCGGTCTCCAAGGGGCTCAAGCCACGCAGGTTCTGCAGATAGAGCGGCAGCAGGATCATCGACCCGAGCATCGCCATGAACGCGACCGACATCAGAACCAGCGCCTTCGTGTAGGTGCCGGACAACAGGACCCGCAGGTCGAGCAGCGGCGTGCCGGTGCGCTGCAACCGCAACTGCCGGAACACGAACGCGGCGATGAGGGCCGCACCCGCGGCGATGATCAACGCCGGACCGGTGAGGTTGCCGGTCTCGAACTTGCTGAGCCCGTACACGAGACCACCGAAGCCGAACGCCGCCAGCACCACACTGGCCCAGTCGATCTCGCCCGCCTGCGGTTCACCGACATTCTCCAGCCTGCGCATGCCCAGCCAGGCGATCACCCCCGCGATCGGCAGCACCAGCACGAAAAGCCAACGCCACGAACCGATCTGCAGCACCAATCCGGAGATCACCGGACCCATCGCCGGCGCGACCGAAATGGCCAGGGTGACGTTACCCATCACCCGGCCGCGATCATGTTCGGGTACAACCGTCATCAGGGTGGTCATCAGCAGCGGCATCATCACCGCGGTGCCACCGGCCTGGACGATCCGTCCGATCAGCAGTACCGCGAAGGTCGGAGCGACGGCCGAGAGCGCGGTGCCCGTGATGAACACTCCCATCGCCACCAGATACGCCCGCCTGGTCGACACCCGCTGCAGGAACCAGCCGGTAGTCGGGATGACAGCCGCCATGGTCAACATGAATGCGGTGGAAACCCATTGCGCCGCCCGCTCGGTGACCTCGAGATCCGCCATCAGCCGCGGGATCGCGTTGATCATGATGGTCTCGTTCAGGATCACCACGAAGGTCGCGAGTACCAGGACCCGGATGACGGTCGGTGTCCGTCCCCCCGAGGCTGAGGCGGATGGTTCGGCGGACATCGGATACCTCCGGGGTATGGGGCGCTGACAGGTAAGTGTGGCCCGTTGCCGAGTAGCCGGATCGTGTCCCGGCCGCCACAGTGGTTGAGACGGACTCGGCTGCTCGAACTCATCGGGCGCGGGCCAGTATTCCGGGCGGCACCGACAAAAATCATCCGATTTTCTACCGCTCCCCTTCGCGGACCTCCACAATCCGCTGGTCGCCAGCTTCTTTTGGACTACCGCTGTACCTAATAGTGACCCTGGTCACCTAGAAATGCATAGTTTGATGCGCATATTTACGTAACTATATGTAGGACACCGGGTGTCGCGGTAGCCCACCGGGCACCGGAAGTTCACCAGGCACCGGAAGGTCACGGCCACACGGAAGGTCAACGGTCCGCGTCGGGCTTGCGCACATTCCAGTCGCCGGTGAAGGTCGCCTCCCGCTTCTGCGCGAAGGCCGCATAGGCCTCCGGGACATCGGCGGTGGCGAAATTGACCGCCTGGGCTCGTGATTCGCTGGCGAGCGCCTCCCGCATCGTCCGGTCGGCGCCCTCGTTGAGCAGCGCCTTCGTCTGCGCGACCGCGATGGGCGGACCCGCCGCCAGCCGCCTCGCCGTCTCGTCGACGAAGTCATCGATCGCGTCCGGCGATTTGATCCACGTGACCAGGCCGAGGGCGCGAGCCTCCTCGGCATCGATGGTCTCGGCGAGCAGCGCCAAACGTTTGGCCTGCTGAATACCGATGAGTTTGGGCAGCAACCAGGAACCGCCACAATCGAGCGAGAGTCCGCGGCGGGCGAATACCTGGGAGAAGGTCGCGTCCGGGGTGGCGACCACCAGATCACACCCCAACGCCAGATTCCACCCCGCCCCCACCGCGACGCCCCGCACCTTGGCGATGGTCGGCACCGAGAGATCGTGCAACCGCTGCGCGACTTCGGAAATCGCCTGGAGTTTGGTGAACGGGGCGGCATAGGGATCACTGTCGACGACATCGGCGCCGGCACAGAACGCTCCCCCGGCCCCGGTGACGACGACGGCGCGCACCGTCCGGTCGTGCGCGATCTCGTCCAATGCGGTGCGTAGGGCATCCCAGAGTTCGATAGTGATCGCATTCTTGCGATGTGGCCGGTTCAGGGTCAGCGTGCTGACGCCGCCACGCCGAAACTGTTGTAGCACAGGTTCTTCTGTCATCGAGTCGACTCCGTTCCCGTCCGAATGCCGTTCACCCCACACCGCCCGACCGATCAGGCTTTCGCGCCCACCTCGGGAACAACAGATACCCGACCGGGGCTTTACCGCGCGTACTCCGGTGCACCTTACAGTAAGGCGTCACAGTCGAATACGCACGGCCGTGAACAACCCGCTGTCATATTCGTCATCGAGGACAGAACCGGCACTCAGTTCGATTGCCCCCGCACATCGAACAGGGCCGGCAGGATCGTCGTGACTTTTTCGCGACTTCGAACTTGCCGACACGCGACTCGGTCATGCATGATCGGTGCGGTCGGCAACTCGACGATCAGCCGCCGGCCACGCCGTGGCGAACGGGGACCGTGTATCGCTTTGCGGCACTCGAGTATTCGAGCGGATCGAACCCTGGCCGCTCGGTAGCCACACCTGCTTCGAAAACTCCCCGACATGCCGTCGCGGCGCCAGTAGATCACGCCGCGTGGGCATTTCGACGATTCTCGTGGAAAGGCTCGCTGTCGATGATGTCCTATGCACCCGAGCGCCGCGCTTTCGTTCACGCGAACAGCAGACTGGCCGAACACCTGTGCGGCCTGCACGTCACAGATCTCACCGTCGAGCGCGCGCGACGATTACAGAAGATCCACGGCGAGCACCGACCCGACGACTGCCTCATCCACCTGGCCGCCGCGATGCTGCTGACGCGGAACACACAGTGACGCACTGTGAGTCCGTGCCGACCGGGTATCTCGCGGCACCGGGGTGACAGGCGAGCCGATCGCGCGCGAGCACGTGCGATGTCCTCCGCCCCCCGACGACGCACCCGCGTTTCGCAAGGCGGACTTCGACATTCGCCATCTACCGCGCGTGGTCGTATCAGCGATTCGATGAGCACCGAGCGCGGCTCGGGACAGCGTCCTCCCGAGCCGTACGCCCCGCTCACGGTGCGTACGGGTCGATCACCGGCCGGTCCGTGAGATCTCGATGCTCGGCGGCCCCGATCAGTTTCCGCATCTCCTGTTCGATCGCCGCGACAGCCTCCGGCGGCCCCGCGACACGGAGATCGGCGAGTCGTTGGAACACGGCGGCGGCACCGTATTCGCCAACGATTTCCGCCAGACCGATCCGTCGCGTCTCGCGGTGGGAATTCGCCACTGTGATCGAACCTCCCTCGTGGCCGTGCGCGCGCTCGGCCACATATGTCCCGATGCCGCGATCGGTCGGCGAACCGCAATCCGTGGCCGGATCGGTCAACCGTCGGCCACCGGCCCCAGCGCGGTCGGCCGCCCAGAGATCTCAGGCATATCCCGATAGCTATATGTTACTCAGAATTCCTCTCATGGAAACGGCGAATTCGAGCAGTACGCGTAGCGGAGGCGGTCGGCTTCCGGGGCAGGGGAATCTGCATGTCGGAAGATATACGCGCGAGCCTTCCCGAACCCGCGGACAACCACCGCGCGGCGGCCGTATCCACGCACTAACGGCACACACCGTTCTTCGAGCGACCGTGCACACCGGGGGCGAACAGAGCGCAAGCCCCACCCCCGCGTCACCGCCTGGCCCGACCGCGCCGAGTGATCGCTCGGCAATCCGTGCCGCAAAGTCGACCGAAGCGAGGAGGAGTCCAGTAAGTTATCAGCTGTTCCAGTATTGACCGGGCGCACTTCCGACGATTCGCCCGAGTCTCTCGCCCGATCTCGACCCGCCCCGCCGAGGCTCCGCGCGTCCACTGAGCCTCGGCCGACCGACCACGTACACGAACGGCACGCCCATGAGCACCAACGAAATCCGCCGAATCGCCGTAGATACCCAGATCCACGAAATCATCAACTACTTCGGCAAATGCGTTCGCTGCGGGTATCCAGCCACCGCTTCGGTCTACGTCACCACCTACAGCGACGGAACCGAATCCACCCAGGCATTGGCGACCTGCGGATCCCCTTGCGGCTGGACCGGACCCGCGACGCCTACCACCATGAGCGGGCAACCCCCCGTCATCCGGGGACCGCGGCGCGGCGCGTCCTGACATCGCGGCCGCGCACCCGCGCGACTACCGCTCATTGTTTGGCGACTCGGCGCAATTGGAGGATGCGCATGCCTCCGACCAGTGCCATCACCAGCGCACCACCGATCACCGACAGCAGCACCGCCACACCGATCGGCATGTTGAAATCCCAGAAGAACAGGCTGACCCGGATGGTCTGCAAATTCTGCAGAATGAAGATCAGCAGGACTACCAGGATGAGCACTCCGGCGACCAGGCCGATCCACGTGTCGCCGGTGCGCGAGGCGAGTGACTTCCTTGTCGTGACGGTGGACGTCACGGGGGGCGGCGTGGCCGTCTCGGGGCCGTGCGGATCTTCGGTGTTGGGGTACATGACTGCGGCATACCCACTGCGACAGAAAACATCGCCGCGAAGTGATCCCTCCCGTCCGGATTCCTGTCGGTCCACCCTGCCATCCTGGGGTTCGACTTGATTGCTGCTCGGGAGGCGGTGGTGGGCACGGACGCCTTCGACGCGACGGGTGAGTTCATGCCGGTACAGATCGCGGCATCCCCGATCCTGACCGGGTTCACCGCGTCCCTCACCAACCGCGACGACCTCGCCCCGCGCGCCCGCGACACCTACCGCGAACGTGTAGGTCACTACCTGAACTGGTTGCGCGACACCGGCGGCTACGACGATGCCCTGCACTCCCCCGTCGGCCGCGATCGCGCCGTCGACGCCTACCTCACCACCGCCGTGCACGATCGCGGCATCGCCACCCGCACCATCGACCTGACGCTCACCGCGCTCACCACCTTCTACGAATGGCTCGGGCTCGGCGCACCCGCGACACCCCGCGCGATCCTCGATCCCCTCACCCCCGACACCCTGTCCCCGACCGACCAGCGCGCCGTGCTGCACGCCGCCGCGGCCCGAGGTCCCCGCGCGTTCGCACTCATCGTCCTGAGTCTGGATGTGGGACCGACGAATACCGAGATCGCCGCCCTCGACCTCACCGGTCTCGACCTCGCCCGCTGGCCCGGCGCCCTCACTATCACCGATACCACCGGCGCCGCACGAGAAGTCCCGATCCAGGCGGGCACCCGTGCGGCATTGACCGCCTGGCTCAGCGAACGCCGTCGCCTACTGCGCGGTCGCCCCGAACAACGCGCCCTCTTCCTCGCCGAACACGCGCCCCACCACCGATTGGCCGTTCGCACCATCGATGATTCCATCCGCAGCATCGGCGCTGCCGCGGGTCTCGACATCTCGCCGGGCTCGCTGCGCGCGACCGCCGCACAACGCCTGCACCACCGGGGCCTCCCACCCGCCGCGATCGCCACCCGGTTGGGCCACCGAACACCCGACCCTCGGCGCGTACTCGACCACCCCGCTCGCACCCGAATTCCGCTCGGCGACAACGAACAACTCGACCTCTTCGCCGACAACGACCTTTAGAGATCGCCTCGGCGGCAAGCTGTCCCGCAGAGCGAACCGTCGGCACACCGTCGCCGTGATCGCGCCGACGGCGGGACAGTCGGCGGTTTCGCGGTCGAGCGTCGCTGGCTGCCATCGATACCGAACTCGCCGACGTGCTCCGCAGACATGTCGGGGCGGTTGGCGTGCTGTCGACCGTCGAGCCCGGGCGTGCGCGCAACGCGGCGCCCGGGGACGTGGGCCGGGGTGATCTGATCGCCCGGTACGGACATCGATCCCTCGTCGGTTGCGCTGGAGGATCTGACCGACGGGGGATTCACAGGGGCGACATAGTCGTCGAAGCCAACTCGCGCGGATGCTCCCCCGGGCTCGCCCGCCGACAGCGGTGGCCGATCGCGCACGGCCAGCGCCGGTTCCCGGCAGCGGGTGACCCGCCCCGATAATGGAAATATTCCTGTTTCACTACGGCGATCTTCTCACCTGAGGGTAACCGTGTTACCGTTTTGGATCCCCGTTCCTGGGTCCGCCAGTTATCTCGAAGTGGAGGCGTGATGCTCACCTTCCCGCCGACCGTCCGGCCGGTTCCGACACCGGGATGCCCCACGTACTCGGCCCGCACGGTGCGGCCGATCTCGCACGCCCGGACACCGCGTTGCGGATATCGCATACTCCATGGTGGTCGGTAGCGAGCGATGGAACGTCATATCGCCGTCGAATTCGGCATCGAGGGCCTGCCCGTCCTGCACTACCGCGCGGAAGAATCCGTGGCGACCGCGTTCGCGGCGGAGATGCGCCGACTCCGGCGGGCGCGCACCGTCAGCATCGATGATCGCGTGACACGGGATATGGATCCCCTCCCGTGTCAGAGGCTATTCGAGCGCTAGCCGCGACGGCTCAGATCGACCGAAATCACACCGCGGGCCTCGGACGGCATCAGGCTTGCAGGAACGCGAGAAGATCGGCGTTGATGGTGTCCGCGTGGGTGGTGGGCATACCGTGCGGAAACCCCCGATAGGTCTTCAGTGTCCCGTTCCGCAGCAGCGCCGCCGACTTCGGACCCGAGGCCACGTAGGGCACGATCTGATCGTCCTCGCTGTGCATCACGAGGACCGGGACGCCGATCCGCTCGAGGTCCGCGGTGAAATCGGTCTGGGAGAACGCGGCGATGCCGTCGTAATGCGCCTTCGCGCCGCCCATCATGCCTTGGCGCCACCAGTTTCCGATGATCGCCTCCGACGACCGCGCGCCCGGTTGGTCGAAGTTGTAGAACGGGCCCGATGGCAGCGCCCGATAGAACTCCGAACGATTGGCCGCGAGCTGCGCCCGCAGATCATCGAATACCGATTCGGGCAGGCCATCGGGGTTGGCCTCGGTTCTGACCATCAGCGGCGGCACCGCGCTGATGAGCGCGGCTTTCGCTACTCGGCTCTCGCCGTGGCGCGCGATGTAGTGCACCACCTCACCGCCGCCGGTGGAGTGGCCGACGTGAACGGCCTCGCGCAGGTCGAGGTGTTCGACGACCGCCGCCAGATCGTCGGCGTAGTGGTCCATATCGTGCCCGTCACCGGTCTGGGTGGAGCGACCGTGGCCGCGCCGGTCGTGGGCGACGACCCGGTAACCCCGCGCCAGGAAGAACAGCATCTGGTTGTCCCAGTCGTCGCTGGACAGCGGCCAACCGTGGCTGAAGACGACGGGCTGCCCCTGCCCCCAGTCCTTGTAGAAGATCTCGGTGCCGTCGGACGTCGTGATGGTGCCCATGGTGCGCCTTTCCGTCGTTGGCCGCGCCGATGCCGTGGTCGTCGGCGCGGTGGACGTGGCCGAGGATCGGCGGTGCGGACCGAGGTGAACAGGCTGTCGGGTGGGTCTTCATCGAGGATGGCGACGGCCGAAGCGGACGCCGACCACCGACAGCATACTTTCAGCAATCAATCCGTGAATACTTCGACACCGGGTCGACCGGGAACGCGGTCATACCGTGGTCGAGGCGAGAACGTCGGGGCCGTATTTCTTCTCGATCAAGGTCCATGGGTCGGCGTAGGGGCCGCGTCCTTCGCGGCGACGCTGGACGGACAGCGCGAAGCGGATCGCCGGACGAAGAACCGGGCCGAGCGCGCGGGCGAGCACACGACGCCGCCCCATGGAGTCGGCGATCCAGGAGACGGTGTCGGGCCAGTCGTGCCGCTGGAATCCGAGCAGAGCCTCGGATTCGGTGGTGTCGAACCAGCCGGTGAAACTCCAGCCCCTGTCGTCGTCCGGGTCGCCGGGCAGACCGGCCGACGGCCCCAGCCTGCCGAGGCCCGCGGCCTGCATCATGTCGTCTTCGAGGTCGCGTTGCCGGTGCGTGTAGGTGTCGTTGCCCGCGATCAGCAGAGTTCTGCCGTCGACGCGGTCACCTCGGTCGACCGCGTTGGCGAAAGCGAGCCCGACATCGCGTCCGTCCACCGCGTGAATCCGGTTGTCCACCGGCGTCGCGCGCATCAGGAGCAGGTAGTCCCCGCCCAATGTGGACGCACCGGCCGGTGAGATGACCCCACCCAACCGCAGCACCGCGTGCGGCAGGCCGCTGTCGCGGACGGCCGTCTCGGCGAGCACTTTGTCCTCGCCGTAGTGGTCGATGGGATCGACCGGCGTATCCGGCGTAATGCGCTCGGGGTAGTGGTACGGATTGCGTGATCCGTAGACCGCGGCGCTGGATGCCTGGATGAACAGTGGCGGCTCGTCGAGGGCTGCGGCCGCGACCAGTACGTGTTCGGTGCCGCCGACGTTGACCTTTCTGGCGCGCCCGGGATCTCGGTACGACAGCGGTGCGACGATCGCCGCGAGGTGCACGATGACGGCGGGCCGATGTTCGGCGACGAGGTCGGCCACGGCGGCAGCGTCGAGCAGATCGACATACGCCGGTACCAGGGCGCCGGGACGCGCCCTTCCGGACAGATCGCGAGCGACGGCGACGGTCCTGTCGTTGCGCAGATCCAGCGCGATCACCTTTTTGCCCCGACCGAGCAGGATGTCCACGCAGAATGTTCCCACCTGCCCGAACGCGCCGGTGACGAGAACAGTGTTGTCGGACATCGGTATTGCACCTCGCGGGAAGAAGGGGGTTGAGGACTACTACTCGGGACTACTACTCGGCCGAGCGGCGCACGAGCCTCGCTCCGGCATTTCGCATGCGCTCGGAGACGCGCAGGGAGAAGACCGGGTTGACGATGTCTTCCCGAAGCCGAGTCAGCTTCGAGGTCTTGATCCGCCAGTGTCCGTCGCTCTTTTCGTAGGTCTCCCGGTAGTGGCCGTATCCGTAGAGGGTGATCGACAGCGCGGGCACCAGTCGCACGACGTCCTGCAATGCCCAGATACCGCGGGCGGTCGTCGCCGAGGTCAACTCGATCTCCGGGGCGTGCACCTGGTGCACCGTCTGCTGAGAAGCCTTGCCCAGGTTGTTTCGCGTGAACGCCACGAACTTCTCCGCGCCGATGACCACTTCACCGCCCGCCTGCGAGGTGTCGCTGACGAAGTCGTCGGTGAACACCGCCCGCCACGCCTGCCAGTCCTTGGCGTCGAGATGTCGGCAGTAGCGGGCCTTCAACTGCTTGATCGCTTCGATCTCCAGCAGCACGGTGACGTCATCCACACGCGATTCCTTTCGACGGTGACGGCACGGATTCGCTCGTCCCCGCGGGCTCCGACGCCGTCGGCCACCCACGCGAGGACCGACGGCACCGAGCGCTTCCGAGGGGCACGCGCTGAGCGTAGAAGCCGGTGACAGCCGTGCGCAATATTTTCTCCGATCGGGAAAAATTTCCGTCGAAACGCTCCGCGGGCGGGATCGCGAGGTGTAAGCAGGAGCAGACCCACGGGAGAACATCGCCGCTCCGCCACGTGCGTCACGTTGATCGAGAGAGGTATCGATGTCATCGACCAAGTACCGAGTCGTCCAGTGGACGACCGGCAATGTGGGGACCAGTTCGGTGCGCGCACTCGTCGCGAATCCCGCGATCGAACTCGTCGGCTGTTTCGCCTGGGCACCGGATAAGGTCGGGCGCGACGTCGGCGAGTTGTCGGGCGGGGCGTCGCTGGGGGTGGCGGCCACCGACGATATCGGCGAGTTGCTCGCACTGAAGCCCGATTGCGTGGTCTACAACCCCATGTGGTTCGACGTCGACGAAGCGGTGCGCATCCTGTCCTCCGGCGTGAATATCGTGACCACGGCCTCCTTCATCACCGGCCACAATCTGGACGAGGGGCGGGATCGGCTCGAGCAGGCGTGCCTGCGCGGCGGGTCCACGATCTTCGGCTCCGGTGTGAGTCCGGGCTTCGCCCAACTGTTGGCCATCGTGGCGGCGAACGCCTGCGACCGGGTCGACAAGGTGACCATCGCCGAATCGGCCGACACCACGTTCTACGACTCGCCCGCCACCGAGCGGCCGGTGGGATTCGGCAGACCGATCGATGACCCCGAGTTGCCGGGAATGGCCGCGCGCGGCACCGCCGTCTTCGCCGAAGCCGTTCGGCTGGTGGCCGATTCGCTCGGCATCGAACTCGACGAGGTGCGGTGCGAGGCCGAATACGCCCAGACCACCGAGGATCTCGACCTCGGGTCGTGGACCATCGGGAAGGGTTGCGTCGCCGGTGTGCACGCGAGTTGGCAGGGCCGCGTCGGCGACGAGACCGTCATCGACATCAATGTCCGCTGGCGTAAGGGCCAGACCCTCGACCCGGACTGGAAACTCGACGGCGACGGCTGGAAGATCACCATCGACGGTCGGCCGACGGTGAATATGACCGTCGGATTCCTCCCGCCGCCCGATTTCCAGGCCGAGACGATCGCCGACTTCATGGTCCTCGGGCACATCATGACCGCCATGCCCCCCATCCATGCGATCCCCGCGGTCGTCGCGGCCGCACCGGGCATCGTGACCTATAACGATCTGCCGCTCATACTTCCCCGTGCTGTCACCGCACGGGGCTGAATTCGCGTCGCAGGGTAGGAGAGTTCAGTGTTGTCGAATCGAACACTCGTCGTCCTCGTGGCGGCGACGGCACTACTCGTCGCCGGTTGCGGCGGACGAAGCGGGACGAGCGACGAACGATCCTCGACCGCGACGGTATCGAGCGAATTCGGCGACCTCGGGGCCGTGTGCGGCGGCGGCAAGCACACGCGGGCCTCGGCCAAGGGTGTCACCGCGGACACGATCAGGATCGGCGTGTTCAGCGATCTCGGATTCACCAAGAATCCCGAATTCATCGACGCCGCGAAGGTTTTCGCCGCATGGTGCAATGACCACGGCGGTATAGGTGGTCGCAGGATCGATGTCGCGGTCCGCGACACGAATCTCACCGAGGTCCGCCAGCGCATGCTGGAAGCCTGCCGGGAGGATTTCGCGCTCGTGGGCGGCGGCGCGGGTCTCGACGCGCTGGGCGTGAAGGATCGGCTGAACTGCCTGCTACCGAGTTTTCCCGCCCAGGTGGCGCAGGCCCGCAGCGTGGGAGCCGACCTGGAGATCAGCGCCTCACCGACTTCGCTCGCGCACCACGATATCTACACCGGATTCCGGCATTGGCTGGTCAAGGAGGCGTATCCGGATTCGATCGGCAAGGTCGGCATCGTCACCGCCGACTCCCCCGTGTCGAAAGTTCTCGGAGCCAAGGGCAAGGAGAGTTTCGAGGCTCAGGGCGCGGCGGTCGTCTACGACGACCTGTACCCCATCGCGGGAATGTCGAACTGGACTCCGTTCGCGCAGGCGATCAAAGAGAAAGGCGTCCGCGGCCTGATCTTCAACGGCGAACCCCGTCAACTCGCGAAACTCGAAGAGTCGCTGACGTCGATCGGCTACCGACTCGACTGGATCGACGCGACGAACAACAACTACTCCCCCTCCTTCCTGCACGACGCGGGCACGTCCCTCGGTTTCCAGAACAATGTCGCCGACCTCGGCGGCGTCGCACCATTCGAGAAGGCCGACACCGTGCCTGCCGTCGAGCAGGTCCGGGCCATGTTCGCCGAATACTCGCCCGACACGGAGCTGACCTTCCCGCAACTGCGGGCGATATCCGCCTGGCTGCTGTTCGCGAAATCCGCGGCGAGCTGCGGCGACGATCTCACCCGCCGGTGCGTCTACAACGCGGCGTCCTCGGAGAAGTCGTGGACGGCGGGCGGCCTGCAAGCGCCGATAAATCTGTCCGACCGCGACGCCCCGTCGGGCTGCTTCAATGTCGAGCAGGCGACAACCGAGGGCTGGAAGCCCGCCGACTTCACACCCGACACCGGTCTCTACCGTTGCGACGTGACGCCGTACCGGTACCGGGCCGATTACGGCGCACCCATGACACTCGCCGACGTCGGCAAGTCCATGACCGACCTCGAGTAGCGCAGCCGGCGATCGGGCGTGGCGAACCCGGTCGCTCGGACCGCCGCGGCGGCTATCCGGGTGGCCGTTTCCGGCTCAGCACCCGCTCCAGCCCGGCCAGGATCACGGTCATCTTGAACTCGAGCTGGTCGTCGTCGTCCTGTCGCCCCGCGACCACTTCGCGCAGCACGGGAAGTTCCTTGTCACCGGCCGCCTGCAAGGCGCGGATCACCCCGGGAACGTCGGGATGCCCGTGATGTTGGGCGACGAGTACGGCGTTCAGACCCGAGGAGAACCCCGTCTCGGTGATCAGGGTGAGCGCGGCGCGGGCGTCGGCGGTATCGAAACCCGCGCCGACCAATGCCTCGAGTACGCGCTCGACGGGTTCCAGCGTGCCGAGCCCACGCGCGCCGGGCAGCCGGACCGACGTCGCCAGGACGCCGACCTGCACGACGGCGTCCCGCAGCGCCGTCGTATACGACCGCACGACATCGCGCCAGTCGCTGTCGACCGGCAGCGTCACCCGAGCCAATTCGGTCTCGAACACATCCAGCGCCACCAGTTCCCGCAGGCCCTCGCGATCTCCCACGTGGTAGTTGAGGGCTTTGGGATCGACGCCCAGCTCGTCCGCGACAGCCTGCATCGTCAACGCCTCCGGCGCGACATTCCGTGCGGCAGAGGCGATCCGCTCGAGGCTCAGCTGCCGGGGACGACCACGACGGCGCGGCGCGGCCCCGCCGTCCGCCGCCTCGGGCAGGTCACACGTTCCACCGCTCACACCACCAGCCTATTGCCGGGCGCGCCGTAACCTCGACCGACTGTCGATCCGGTCGGCACCGAGCCACCGACCACGCGGTAATTCAGTCCTGCACTCCGGATACCGCCTTGGCATTGGCGGTGAAGTCGGCGAAGCACGCGCAGCAACTGCTCGGGAGGGGCCTGCAACGCCTGCTTCACGTGCGCGATATTGCGCTCGGCATAGCGGCGAATCGCGGCCAGGAATATGCCGTCGAGCGTGCGGAAGTAGTACTGCACCAGACTCGACGTGACCTCGGCCTTCGCCGCGACCGCGCGGAAGGTCACGGCCGCATAGCCTTCTTCGAGCATCAACTGCTCGACGCAGTCCAGCAGTACATCCCGCGTCTTCGATGTCTCGGCACCGAAACGCCGGGGTGAGGCCGTCATGTCCAACCTCCTTGCGATCAGCGAATCAACGGAAACTCCACCGGACGCCATACGATTGTATGGCACCCCGGCCGAGCGCGCCCTCGGTCACCGGAACCGTATTGTGACGGAGCAGAACACCATTCGTCGGTCAGCGTAGGAGCCATCAGTGACCAGCAGTACCGATACGTCGAGGGCCGCGCGGGTTCTCGGCAGGCCGTTCCATATCGGTGACCTCACCATCCCCAACCGGATCGCCATGGCGCCCATGACGCGGAAGTTCTCGCCGGGTGGCGTACCCGGTGACGACGTCGCGCGGTACTACGCCCGACGGGCAGCGCTCGACGTGGGGCTCATCATCACCGAGGGCACCTTCGTCGGGCACCCTTCGGCCGGGATGAGCGATCGCATTCCTCGTTTCTGGGGCGAGGACGCCTTCGCCGGCTGGCGTCGTGTGGTCGCGGATGTGCACGAGGCGGGCGGAAAGATCATCCCGCAGCTGTGGCATGTCGGGGTGACCCGTGTCGAAGGTTCGGGGCCCGTCGCGTCCGCGCCGCCGGTGGGGCCGTCCGGCATCGGGCTCGACGGCGCGCCCAAGGGCGAGGCACTCAGTACCGGCGATATCGATGACGTCGTCCGAGCGTTCGCCGACGCGGCGGCGGCGGCGCGACTGCTCGGCTTCGACGGACTCGAATTACACGGCGCGCACGGCTATCTCATCGACCAGTTCCTGTGGAACCGCACCAATAAACGCACCGACGGATACGGGGGCGACCTCGCATCGCGGACTCGTTTCGCCGCGGAGATCGTCGCCGCCGTGCGTGCCGCGGTGACGCCGGATTTCCCGATCTTCTTCCGGCTGTCGCAATGGAAGTCCGACAACTATGACGCCAGGATCGCCGACAACCCGGCCGAACTCGAGCGGATCCTCACCCCGCTGGCCGAGGTCGGCGTCGACGTCTTTCATGCCTCGACTCGGCGATACTGGATCCCGGAATTCGATGGCAGCGATCTGAATCTGGCGGGCTGGGCCAGGAAACTGACCGGAAAGCCTTCTATCACAGTCGGTTCCGTCGGATTGGACAAAGAATTCGTCGGACCTTCGGGACGGGCCGCCGAAAGTTCGGTGACCGACATCGGGGAGCTGCTCGACCGAGCCGAGCGCGATGAATTCGACATGGTCGCGGTCGGAAGGGCCCTGGTCGCCGATGCCGAATGGGCACGCAAGACGCTCGGCGGTCACTCGGAGGACATACGGCCCTACAGTGTCGAGCATCTGGCCTCCCTGTCCTGAGCCGCGCGATGGCGCTCGTCACAGCGGTGCCAGCACCTCGGTGACGAAAGCCATAGGCAGCGAAGGTATTTCGCCAGAGGCGTCGGCCATTTCCCGCAGCAGGGACGTGACGGTCGGGTCCCCGAATCTGAGGAGCCCCACGAGCCCCCGTTCGGCGCACCGGACCACCACGGCCAGCAGGATTCGCTCGGCCTCGTCTCGCTCACCCGTCGCGACCAGGCAGGCGATCAGGAGCAACCGGGCCTGCACGAGCGCGCGGGGACGCGGCATCTCCGCGACACGGCCGACCAGTATTCGCGCCCGCGCACAGGCGCGCCTGGACGCGGTGACCGATTGCCGCGCGAGCAATCTCCTGATCGCCGAATCCTCCCAGAGTTCGGCGGTGAGCAGTGCGATGCCGTCGGCATCGGCCGGTGGCATCGGGGCGGACGTGCGGTCCACGTCGGGGAGCGGGAGCCCCGCGGCGATACTGTCGTTGGCGATGCGGGCCGCCAGACGGGGCAGCGATAGTTTGGCGGCCAGACGCCACCCGTCGGCCAGACGCTGTCCGGCCGTCTCGACATCACCGCGCAGCACCTTGATGCGCGCCCCCGTCCCATGGGTTGCGGCCATCGATTCGACCACGCCGCCCTCGCTGCCGAGGGTCGCGTAACCATCGTCGAGCAACTGCTCCGCCGCGTCGAGTTCGCCCCTGTCGAAGAGCAACTCGCCCAGGAGCGCGCCCGCGGTCCTCGCGCTGTGCGAACGGCTGCCGCCGGATTGCCGTGCGACCCGCAGCGCAGTGCGAAAACTGTCCTCGGCCGCGCCGATCTCGAGTTGTCCGTTGGCGGCCAAACCCTCGAAACAGTGCCCGTACATCACACTGAACGGCCCCCTGTTCCTGCGGTGATAGGCCGCGGCCCACTGCTGCCATCGGCGCGCGTCGGGATAGTCGAAGCGATAGACCGCGACGAATGTCGCCATATCGGCCGCGGTGTTGACCACCCAGGGATGGAACAGCTCGGGCCGCGCCAGGCAGTCCGACAGCAATTCGCTCACACCGTCGACCCGGTCGGCCGCGACGCGCACGGCCGCGTCGAGCACCGCGGCCTCCGCGGCCAGCACGCCGGAATCGGGCTCGGCCGCGAGCAATGACCGCACCTGCCTCACCGCGGCATCGGCCGCCGACTGATGCTGGAGCAGCAGGCTGGTCCAGACGATGGTCATCTGCAGTCGCAGACTGGACCGGACCGCGTCGGGCGGGAGTTTCGCGATCAAACCGGGCAAGGTCGCGCTCTGCGCTTGTTCGAACAGCCGGGGGGCGTCGTTCTCGACCAGTTCCACCGCGTGCGCCTCGTCGCCCGCGGCCAGTGCGTGATCGACCGCCTCGCGCAGGAAGTGATGGTCGGCGAACCACCGGGAGGCGATGCGGTGCAGGTCGGCGACCCAGTCGGGATGGTCACGGGCCAGGCGCTGGCGCAGGAAGTCGGCGAACATGTGGTGATAGCGCACCCACCCGGGGTCCGAATTCAGGCGGCTGAGGAACAGGTCGCGCGCCTCGACCTCGGCCAGCAGCGCTGCCCCATCGGGCGTCGCGGACAGCGCCGCCGCGAGGTCACCGTTCAGTCGCTCCACGATGGAGGTGCGCAACACGAACGTCCGCAGGCGCGGCTCCAATCCGTCCAGCACGTTCTCGGCGAGGAAATCGCCGATGGCGTGGTTGCCGCCGGAGATGTTCCCGATGAACTCCCCGGGATCCTCGCACTCGCGCAGCGACAGCGACGCCAGTTGCATCGCGGCCACCCACCCCTCCGTCGATTCCATCAGGTGGGTCATATCGGCGGGGTCGAGAGCGAGTCCGCCCGCGCCTTCGAAGAACAGCCTCGCCTCGGGCAGGGTGAAGCGCAGGGTATCGGCACCGATTTCGACCAGTTCGTCCTGTACGCGCATCGTGCTCATCGGCAGTCCGCCGCAGTGCCTGCTGGTGACGATGAACTGCAGGTGGTGGCAGCCGTGCTCGAGCAGATAACCCAGCACCGCGATGGCTGAGGGGTCCACGACCCGGTGCCAGTCGTCGATGACGAACGCGACCTGCCGACCTCCGGCGTGGACTTCGTTGATCAGCGTGGTGAGCACATACGGTTCGGCCTCGTCGCCGTGTACCTCCAGCAGCTGCGCCAACTCCGCGGCCAGGTCGGGCAGCGCCTGCCGCAGCGCCTCGACGAGATGGACCAGCAACCACATCGCATTGTTGTCGTCGCGGTCGATACTCAGCCAGGCGACCGCCACACCCTGCTCGACCAGCGTCGCGCGCCATTGCGCGGTGAGTGTGCTCTTCCCGAACCCGGCGGGTGCGTGGATCACGATTAGCCGTCGCCGCCGACCCTCGCGGAGCACGTCGAGCAACCTCTCACGCGTCACCTGCGGACGACTCGGCGTCGGCGGCCGGAATTTCGTCACGGCCGTCGGCTTCGGACGCGGGGTCGACGACGCCGGAGCGCGCTGGGTTTCGGCGATCGGCGCGGCGGCACGCGAACTGTCGGAATCCTGTTCCACCGCTTCGGATTCCGAGGGCAGCACCATTCGATCCCGCGCGAGGCCGTGCCGCTGCTGGATTTCGCCGAGATGGCGGCCGAATGCCGCGGCCGACGGATAGCGTTCGGCGGGATCCTCGGACATCGCACGTTCGATCGCACGGCACACGTCATCCGGGATGTCGTGTTCGCGGAGGTCCGGAATCGGATCGGAGGTGATGCGCAGGAATTGGGTGACCACTTTCTCCCCGACCCGGCGTTCGAACGCGGCATGTCCGGTGATCAAGCAGAACAGTGTGGCGCCGAGACTGTAGACATCGGAGACGGCGGTCGGCGCGTGTCCCTGCAGCACCTCGGGGGCGGTGAAGGCCGGGGAACCGGTGATCACACCCGTACTCGTGACGAAACTGCCCGAGACATGGGCGATTCCGAAATCGGTCAGCTCCGGTTCGTCGTAGTCGGTCATCAGGATATTGCCCGGTTTCACATCCCGATGCAGCACGCCCGCGCGGTGTGCCGCCTCGAGCGCACCCGCCACCTTCACCCCGACGCCGAGCGCGTCACTCCACCGCATCGGCCCGTCCCGTCGAATGCTGTCCTGCAACGACTTGCGCGCGTGGAAGGGCATGACGATATAGGGGCGACCCGCGGTCAGGACGCCGCTGAACAGAATGCTGACGATATTCGGATGTCCGGAGAGCTTGCCCATCGCGCGTTGTTCGCGCAGGAACCGCTCGAGATGTTCGGCTTCCAGATCCGTGGTCAGCACTTTGACTGCCACGGTGCGGTCGAGGGCGGCCTGTTCGCATCGGTAGACCACACCGAAACCGCCGCGACCGATCTCGGTGGCGTCATCGAAACCAGCCGCCTTCAGGTCGGCGGCAATTGTCCCGGCGAGGTCGCGTTCGGTACGCGGCAGGTCGTTGTCGACCATCGGTGGACCCTAACTCCCGACCACGTGTGCCGTCCCGGAATCACCACATCCGGGACGGGTGACCGAGCCGCCCACCAGCATGATGCCAGCATACGCGGCCCCGGCCACCGTATTCGCCGCTAGACCAGGTATCGGTCCGGCCACCGCACGGGTCCGGCTACCCTTTCGACGCCAGCGAGGTGAGCAGCGCCCGGGTGTGCGCCGCCTCGTCGCCGCCCACGAACACCGATCCGACGAATTCGGTGGCGCCCGCCTCGAAAATCGCTTCGATACGGGCCGACACCTGCTTCTCCGAGCCGATGATCGCCAGATCCTCCGGTCCGTCCACGCCCTCGCGTTCCATCATCGCCCGGTACGAGGGAAGCGCGCCGTACGCGGCGAAGTTCTCGCCGGCTTTCTGCCGCGCGGCCTCGACGTCATCGGTGACCAGGACCGGCAGCGCGCAGACGATGCGCGGAGCAGGACGATCCGCCGCGGCTGCCGCTGCCGTGATCGTCGGCGCGATGTGATCGCGGATGGTCGCGGCGCCGGTCATCCACAGCACCGTGCCGTCGGTTCGCCTGCCTGCCAGCCGCAGCATCTGGCTGCCGAGCGCCGCGAGCAGCACGGGAACCCCGCCCTCGCCCGGGACGGACAGCTGCAGATTCACCGTGTACATCTCGCCGGAATACGACACGGGACTGCCTTCGAGCAGCGGAACGAGGACGGACAGGTACTCCTTCATATGCCGCGTCGGGCGGTCGAAATCGTATCCGAACATGTTTTCGATGACGATCCTGTGGGACAGGCCGATACCCAATGTCAACCGGTTCGGTCCTGCCGCGAGTGCCGTGGTCCTGGCCTGCTGGGCCAGCGCACCAGGATGACGCGGATAGGTCGGCACAACGGCAGTGCCGATCGCGATATCGGGCACCTGGCTACTCGCCACGGCGAGCGCGGTGAGCGCGTCGACGCCGAAGATATGCGACAACCAGGCCGAATCGAAACCCTCCTCGGCGCTGCGTCGCAGTTCGTCGGTCAATCGGCGCAGGCCATCGGGGCCGGAGGGTGCGTTGAGCAGGGTACCGATCCGCACGGCGGAGACCTCCTGATATCGGGACAGTGGACGCGGCGGCACGATCTCGCCGACTGCCGAGCCTACGGTCTCGGATCCGTCTGTGAAGCAGGGATCGGAGGCGTTCCGGCACCGAGAAAATTCGGTGGGCGCACCGCGACCGGTGTGATAGAAATCGGCGTCATGTCGGAAACAGGTCTATTCGCCGGGATCGAATCGGTAGCGCGGATCGAAGCGGCCGAACGAACCCTCATCGAAGAGGGCGCACGAGCGGCGGCCACGCGGGACCCGCGAGAGCCGGTGGTATCCCTGCCGATCGGCGGCGGCAGCGCGGTGTGGGCCGGTCCGGACTCGCCGCTGAACAAGGTCGTCGGCGTCGGGATGGACGGCGACCTCGACGACGGCGAGCTGGCCGCGGTGGAACAGGCGTTCGCCGAACGTCATTCGCCGGTGCAGTTCGAGGTGTCGACGGTCGCCGACCCCGCCGTCGTGACACGACTGAGCAAGCGCGGCTATCTCCTGTTCGGATTCGAGAACGTGCTCGGACTGCGGCTCGCGCCGGGCCGGGCCGCCTCGCACGCTGACGGGGTGGACATCGGCGCAGTCGGACCAGAGGAGATCGACACCTGGATGCGGGTAGTGGTCGACGGATTCGTGAATCCCGATACCAGCGGTGTCGCCTCGCACGAGGAATTTCCGCGCGAGGCCATCGAGCGCGCCGAACGAGATATGGCGGCGACCACCGGTTTCGTCGCCTCACTCGCGCGGATCGACGGTGCGCCCGCCGGCGGCGCGGGCCTGCGACTGCACGACGGGATCGCCCAACTCTGCGGCGCTGCCACACTGCCGCGGTATCGACGACGCGGAATCCAGAGCGCCTTGCTCTCTTCGCGACTGGCAGTGGCGGCCGAGGCCGGATACGATCTCGCGGTGGTCACCACGCTGCCGGGCACCACGTCGCAGCAGAATGTGCAGAGGCTCGGCTTCCAGCTGCTCTACGCACGCGCGATCGTCGTGCGCCCAGCGCCCGGCCATTGAACGCGAAGCGAGGTGAGGCAGTCGTCGGAGACCGACGCATCCGCCCCGCACGCACCCGCTCCGCGGTCATCGGCGAGGGCCTGTCAGGTTGTCGCCCGCAATATCTGCTCCGAGTTCGCCGGGCGCAGCCCATCGGCCCGGCCGGTGAAGTAGCGGCGGCTCAAATCGTCCGCCGAAATGATCTCCGCCGCGACGAAACCCGACTCCTCGGCCAGGTTCCGCATGTCGTCCGGGGTGAAGAAGCTGCGGAACGGCGTCCCCGAAGCGCGTGCGTTCTGTTCGATCGCCCGGCGCATCGACTGTTCCTCCGGCCCGACGAACTCCAGTGGCAGCAGGTAGGTCATGGCGACCGTCGACCCGGGGGCCAGCATCGAGAGCTGTTGCAGCGTGGTGATATTCGCCTGACGAGTCAGATACATGGCGACACCGGTGGAACTCACCACCGCCGGACGGTCGGGGTCGAAGCCCGCGGTGGTCAACCGATCCCACCACGAGTCGGTCTCGAAGTCGACGGGTACCAGCCGCAGCCGTTCCGGCACGCCGTAACCGAGTTCGATGAGACGGCGGCGCTTCCACGCCTGCGGACCGGGCTGATCGACCTCGAATACGGTCAACCGCGCCGCGAGTTCGGGCCTGCGCTGCGCGAAGGTGTCCAGCCCCGCCCCGAGCAGAATGTACTGGTCGACACCGTGTTCGATCTGTTCGGTGAGCAGATCCTCGACGAAACGCGCGCGGGCGACGATACCCGCGCGCGATGAGCTCGTCGCGCGCGAATCCATATCGGGACGCAATCGCCAGTCGTCCTCGACATCCGCGAGCCGCACACCGATATCGTCCTCGATGACATGCGGCGGTGGATCGTCCTGCGCGTGCACAGCGCGCCACAGGGCGACCCGGACCGCCGTGCTGTCCGGTGCGACGGCACCCTCGCCCCGCACCGTCACTGCTTCCCCGGAGCCTGCAGCGCCCACAGGCGGCCGTCCGGATCGCGGACGGTCATTTCCTGTGTGCCGTAATGGGTTTGCTCGAAAGCGCTGACGACCTCGATATCCCCGTCGAGCCGGAAGTTCTGCTGGTCGGCAACCTTCAGGACCAACTGCGTCCGCGGTTCCCGTGTCGGCGGGACCTCGGCGACGAAGACGTAAGGCCCCTCGCCGCTGCGGAACTGGCCGGATTGATGATCGGTTTCGAATTCCATCTCGAAGCCGAGCGCCCGGAGGAATCCGGCCGTGCGGCCCCAGTTGTGGGTTTCCAGGAATACCGCCTCGATGCCATCGGTCGTCATATCAATCCTTTCCCGAATCCTGCTGCTGTTTGGTGTCGTCGAGGTAGGCCCGCAATGCCTCCGCGACCAGCGCCGACAGGGACGACCCCGTCTCGATCGCGCGATATTTGACCTGTTTGATCAGCCCGATCGGCAGGTACACGTTGAACTGCTTCACATCCTCGTCGCCCACGAACCGACGCTAGCATGCTAGCAAGCTAGGTAACAAGACCGGCGCGCGGAACATCAGCCACGAACTCAGTGGTGCGACCGCTCGACCTACCCCGCTACCGCGTGGAACTCCTCGCGATGCTCTACCCAAGGACGCCGACGCTCGTCCTCGCTCATCGCCAGCAATTCACGCAACTTCCCCCACGCCACCTCATCCACCGGCGTATATACCTGCATCCACGAATGCGGCACCGCCGGCAGCGACATACTCGTCAAGAACATTTCCAGCTCGCCCACCGCCAGGTTGCGAATCTGCTTCGTGCGACTCGCCGGGATCGCGACGTCGTTGCGCGCCCACAACGACGCGAAATGAGCGCTCTCCGAACACAACTCAGCGATGAAGTCCTCCCAGCCCGGATCGCCGATATTCTTGGCGTAAGCGCCGCGCAGATAGCCGACCATGCGGCGCAAGTCATCCCAATTGTGTTGGTAGGTATTGCAGCATTCGGGAGTCAAGAAGACGCGGCGGGCCACATTGCGCTCGCCGAGCAGAAAACCCGGACACAACGCCTCGTAGGACGAGTTGTGCGCCAACACGTCATAGCGACTGCTCAAGACCACGCCGGGCAATGGCTCCAAATGATCGAGGATCACCTGTAATTCTTCCGGCAACACCGACCCCGCGTACGCCGTCGGCACCGTCGGCACATCCGCCAACCGATACAGGTGCGCCGTCTCCGCCGCATCCAACGACAGTGTCCGCGCCACCGCATTCAGCACCTGCACACTGGCATTGATGTTTCGCCCCTGTTCGAGCCAGGTGTACCAGGTTATTCCGATCCCGGCCAACTGAGCGACTTCCTCCCGCCGCAAGCCGGGAGTCCGCCGTCGCGGTCCCGGCGGAAGCCCAACGGCTTCCGGCGAAATCCTGGCGCGACGAGATTTCAGGAACGCGCCCAATTCGGCGCGGCGAGCTCTGCGTACCACCTGGGCATCAACGGCATCGGCCATGATTCGATCATCCCGGACTCTGCTACAGGTATCCAGGTGCTACTGGTACCAGTACTCGCGGCACATCGACGGCCGGTGCGCCGGCTCGCGACTACCCGGGTGGTGGCAGTACTAGTTTTCCTGGGCTCCTGTTACCAGTGCCGGAATGGCCGCAAGATCACGGATATGACCCAGACCTCTTCGCCGAACCGGGCTCCCGGCGCGGCCGGTATCGTGGCACAGGCGCCGCCCGCCTACGGTGCGCGGCGCCCTCTCGCCATTCTCGCGGTAATACTCACCGGACAATTCATGGCGGTACTGGACAACTCCATCGTCAATGTCGCCATTCCCTCGATTCGCGACGATCTGCGCAGCAGCGGCTCGGCGCTTCAGCTGATCGTGGCCGGATATGTGATCGCCTACGCCGTTCTCCTGGTCACGGGCGCGCGGCTCGGTGACCGATTCACCCAGCGTCGCGCCTTCGTCGCGGGGCTCACCCTGTTCACCGTGTCCTCGTTGGCCTGCGGTCTGGCGTGGAACGGGACCTCGCTGATCGTGTTCCGCTTCATGCAGGGTATCGGAGCCGCGGCCATGGTGCCCCAGGTGATGACGCTGATCCAGCGCAATTTCACGGGCAACGCTCGCGCGAAGGCGCTCAGCGCCTACTCCGCCATCATCTCGGGCGGCATGGTCGTCGGACAGCTCCTCGGCGGGTTGATCGTGCAGGCGGATCTATTCGACAGCAGCTGGCGCGGTGTCTTTCTCGTGAACGTGCCGATCGGCGTGGTGCTACTCGTTGTCGCGCCGAAGGTGTTGCCCGCCAGCGCACGTTTCGACCGCGCGGTGGATCTGCCCGGACTGGCCATGCTGACAGCGGCGGTGCTCCTGCTCGTGCTTCCGCTGGTACTCGGCCACGAACAGGACTGGCCGCTGTGGACCTGGATCGCCCTCGGCGCCAGCGTGATCGCCGTCGGAGCATTCCTACTGATCGAGCGCGCGGTCGCGGCGCGGGGCGGGGAACCGCTCTTCGCGCGGCGCACACTTCGGACACCGAGGCTGTTACTCACGGCCGCAACCCTTTTCGTCATCATGGCGACCTTCAGCGGATGGATGTTCGTGATGGCCATCCATCTACAGAGCACACTGGACTACAGTGCCCTGCACGCTGGACTGCTTTTCACCCCGATGGGTCTGACCTTCGCACTGGGCAGCCTGTACTGGGAGCGCATTCCGGCCCGAATGCACGCGCTGATGATTCCGGCCGGATTGGTCGTCGGCGCCGTTTCGATGGTCGCACTGGGCATGTCGCTACGCGAAGGTGCGGACTTCGGGGTGACGGCCATGACCCTGTTCGGCATCATGGGCCTCGGCACCGGACTCGCCTTCAGCCCTCTGATGACCCGCACCCTGGCCAGGGTGCCGATGGATCTGGCCGCCGACGCCAGCGGCATCCTGGTCACCAGTGTGCAGTTGGGCATCGTCGTCGGTATCGCGACCTTCGGGACCGTATTCCTCGGTCTCGCGGGAGCGACGCCACTTTCCGCCGCACACGCCCTCGGCGGCACCGCGATCGCCGAGGGCGTCACGGTACTCCTCGCCGCCGCACTCGCGACGCGGGCCGCACGGTAGCCACGACCGCCGAATCCGGTCCGGTGTCCACAGGTCTCGGGCAAACGGTTCGTGTCGACGACTCTCCTCTAGCGTGGTCGTCGAC
>NZ_JBEXFQ010000026.1:0-112170 GCF_040606855.1 Nocardia sp. NPDC005366 | reverse complement strand
ATTCGTCCCTAAGCAAGCCGAATTATCGCAGTTCAGAGCACCTTTCGCCATTTCAAAGCCGCTATCAGCTCATCCGGCGTGATTGACCGAGGCTAACCGCGCTGCGGCGTTGTGGAATTGGATCGCGACCGGCTCGGCGGGGTTCCCTCCCCTCTGAGTAGCGCGGATCGACAAGGGAACCCCCCGGCCACCGGCGTTCTCGGCGGTGGCCGGGGTTTTTCGTCGGGCGAATGACGGTGCGGCGCTGCGAAAGCCGAGCTACAGCGCGCGCGGGTGGCCCGGCCCCGTTATCTTCTGTGTATGAGCGTCGGTGAGCGGGCGCGGCATCGTGCCCCGTTCTGGTTCGTATGGTGGATGTTTATTGTTATCGGCGTCGTCGCGGTGCTGTGCCTGGCCTTGGTCTGGGTGATCGCGACCAGGGGCACCCAGACGACCAAGGTGGTGCTGTGGGGCGCGCTCGCCGTGGCGGGAGTGTTCGCGGCATTGTTCGGGCTCATCGGCCTGATCCGCTATCACGCTGTCCAGCTGAGTCTGACCGCCCCGTTGCTTATCGGGGTACTCGCGGCGCTGGTCTGGTACGAGATTCCGGAGCGGGGCGCCTGGAAACTGTCGCGTGGCATTCTCGAGGATCAGGCCGTGGAATGCGTCAATCCCGGCCACCGCACCCGACTCGGCGTGTACAGCATCCGCTATATCGACCGCCGCGACGGCGGCTGCCTCTTCTATTTCGAAGGGGATGAGAAGAATTCCGAGGGTTTCGGATATTTCCCCGACACCCCGCCGCCCTATATCGGACCGCCTGCCGAGCGCGGCATCGGCTACGAGCCGTACCACATTCCGTGGTACCGCTTCGTCGACAATTCCTAGACCCGCATTCGCCATCGGGACTCGGCGGTAGATCAGGCCGGGAGTCGACCGCCGAGCTGGGTGAGCATGAGGCCCATCACGCCGATCTCCTGGCTCTGTGCCTGCGCCATCGCCCGCGCCGCCTCCTTCACCGCGCCGTGCGTCAGCATGCTGTCGGCGGCGGCGGCCATCCGCAGTCCACCCCCGTGGTGGCGAATCATCAACTGGAGGAACAGGATTTCGGCGTCGCGTCCGCGAGCGGCGGCGAGGGATTCGAGTTCGGCGGTGGTCGCCATTCCTGGCATGGCGGTGAGCGAGTCCACGTCGACCGATTCGGGCACGGTGTTCGTCGTGGCGGCGGCATCGGCTGAATGGTGATGGGACGCGGAGGTTTCGCGGTGCATCCATTGCATCGGCCGCGGTGACAGTGGGCTGGCGTTCGCGAGTCGGAGCCAGCCGAGCATGGTGCCGACTTCGGTGCGCTGGGTGTCGGCCATTTGTTGGGCGAGGCGACGAACGCTGGGGTCCGCACCCGAATCCAGCCGTAGCGCCATCTGTAGTGCTTGCTGGTGGTGGGCGGTCATATCCTGGGCGAAGCCGATCTCGAGCTCGGTGAGAATCGGTTTCTCCGCGTGCTTTTCGGGAAACAGGATCGGTCGCAGCGCCGCGCCGAGCACCACGAGGGTGAAGGCGAGCGCGACGGCCGCCGCGATCCCGAACAGGCGGGTGCCGGGCATATCAGGATCCGACGGTGGAGCGTTGATCGGCTGGCGGGTGGTACACGCCGTTGTCCAGTCGCAGGACCATGAAGCCGTTGTCGGAACACGCGACGTAGAGTTGATCGCCCCGCCATTCCGGTGGGGAGAAGCACCAGTCGGTGGACGTATCGCCGAGGAAATCCCCCGAGCGCGAGGTGAGCGCGGCAGACGGGTCGAATTCTCCGTCGAGAACCGCCCGCGCCAGAGCTGTCGTGCTGAGGGCGGGGAAGCCGATGACCGATGACAGCGCGTGCGGTGAATTCCACATCTCCGCGAAGCGCCCGGTGCGGGCGGGCGGGTTGAAATAGGCGATCTCATGAATACTCCGCGGATCTCGCACGTCGAAAACGCGAATACCGGAGGAGATCCACCCGCAGGCGAGCGCGGTCGGATCGTCGGGGCGGTCGGCCGCGCAGTAGTGCGACTCGTAGGCGAAAACGCCTCCGCCCATGGCGGATCCGAGACCCGTGTCCTGGTTCTGTGGCAGATTGATCTCGAGTTTGATCTTGGCGACGACCGTTGGGGCCGTGTCGTCGGAGACGTCGATCAGTTTCACGCCGCCGGAGCCGCCCTCGTCCACGGTGTAGAGATAGGGTTCGCCGTCGTAGGTCACCGCCACGCTGTGCTGGGTGGCTGTGCCGTCGGTCCAGAAAACCCGTCCGAGGTGGCGCACCTGGGGAGCCGGTTCACGGCGCTGGACGGCGCCGACATCGAGCACGGTGAATCCGCTCAGCGCCGAGATGTACATGCGGGTACCATCCGGACTGAATCCCATACCGTGCGATTCGATTCCGGTCAGGCCCTGCCAGATCACCCGTGGATGCACCGGATCGGAGATATCCACGGCGCTGATGAAACCGGGCACAAGGCCGGAGGCCCAGTAGGTATTCCCGTCGGGGGAGAAGCCCGCCTCGTGGGTCGTGATCGGCAGCGGCATCGCGAGATTGGTCCCCGCATCCGCATTGAGCAGACGCGGATGAGCGCAGTCGGAGATGTCGTAGATCGACAGGTACCCCACTCCGACGCCGGTCGGTACCCCGGTGCCGACGAGTAGTTCGCGATCGGCGTGCACCTTCAGGCTCTCCCACGTGCCCGCCAGCATCGCGGGCTCGGTGAGTGTCACGGTGGGCCGGGGATCGGCGGGATCGGAGACGTCGAGCACCTGAACGCCGCGACCTTCGCTGATCAGATCGCCGGGGAAGAACGATCCCATGTACGCGCAATGCTCGAAACTCGTCGATGTGATGCCCGCGCCGCGACCCGCGTAGTTGCCGACCATCGACATATTGCATCGATACCCCCGGGTGCTGCGCCCGTTGTCGCGGTCCGCGGCCGGAACATCACCCTGGAGGCCGGGTTCCGGCATCGATCCGGCGCCGCAGTCCGCGCGGGGGACCGCGGTGCGACCCACATCGAGAAATTCCCGCACCGCGTCGCCGCTGACGAATTGCAGATCCGCCGACGCGCTGCTGGGCAGCATCATCGCGGCGATGACGCTCGCGATGAGCGGGGCCAGCGGTCTGACGCGGCGCTGTGTGGTCAGTGAGCGCATAGTCGCGGCCCCTCGAACATAGTCCTACTGGTATTCAGCTGACTGGGACAGTTCCTGCAGCTGACTGAATAGTAGGTAACGGCCGGTAATTCCGGGGTGGGATTCGATGAAATTACGCGGGGCCGAGTAGTTCGGCGCCCGGGGTGATCAGCCCGCGCGCACCGCCCGCGATTGCGAGGTGAGCAGCGATTCGCAGCACTCGAGCAGGCGGTGACGCAGGACCGCGGCCCGATCGGCCAATGCCGATTGAGCTCGGGCATACTCCGCGCGACCGGCTGTAGTCTCGATCCGAACGGGTTCGTATCCGAATTCCGCGAGATCGTACGGGCTGGCCTTCATATCGAGTTCGCGTGCCGCGCAGGCGAGTTCGAAACATTCGAGCAGCAGGTCCGAGGGGATCAGGGGAACCAGCTTGAAACCCCACTTGTACAAATCCATATTCGCGTGCAGGCAGCCGGGTTGTTCGCGAGCGACCTGATCCTCACGGGTGAGATGGACCGCGTTCCGGCCCGCGGCATCCGGCGTGAAGAACCGGAAGGCGTCGAAGTGGGTGCAGCGCAATGACATCGACTCGACGACCGCGTCCGTTCCTTGGTGACCCAGACGCAGCGGCACCTGCTGATGGCGAACATCTTCGGTGCGGTACACCATCGCCCATTCGTGCAGGCCGAAACAGGCCACATGGACGGGACGGGATGCGGTGGCGCGCAAAAGGTTCGCGATGAATCCGATGGTGTCGGCGCGCCGCGCGAGGTAGGCGGGGTCGGCGGTGTGGGCGAACCGGCGGGAATCGGCGCCCCCGTCGTCCCTCGCCCCGGCGAGCGCGTCACAGGACAGGCGCGTGTACCCGCGCGCGCCCTCGTATTCCTTCGCCTCGGCGAGCGCGACACCGAAACCCGGATGCCAGCGCCGCAACTGGGCCGGTTTGTGACCGTAGTAGGTGAACAGGAAATCGATCACCGGATGCGTCGAGCCCACTGCCCGCCGTCGCACGTAGGGCCCGACCAGATCATCGACCCGGGCGGCGTGCGCGTCGGCCCGCGCACGCCACTCGGTTCGAGACAACACCTCCACCGTTCTCACCTACCCGAGCAGCCCCACCGGGGCGGCGAAACGGGGACGACAGCACTGCGAGCCGACCTCGTCGTCGTCCGCCCGTACCCTTCGCCAGGGTTCATTCCGCCACCCGGTGCGTGAAGTCCCTGACGGTGCCGACGAATTCCTCCACCAGATCCTCGAGCGCGACGATGCCGACGGTATTGCCCCGGCTGTCCACCACCCGTCCCAGATGGCTGTTGGTGCGTCGCAGCCGAGCCAGCGCCTCGTAGAGGGTGGTGCCCGTGCTGACGGTGGGCAACGGCCGGATATCGGTGCGCGGGATGGGGGTATTCGGGCCCGCGTTCTCGTCGGCGACCTTGTCCAGCACATCCTTCACGTGCAGATAGCCGACGAGCGAACCGTCGGTGGTCTGCACGGGGAATCGGGAGAAGCCGGTTTCGGCGACCGCGGACTCGATATCACCGAGCGTGGTGCCATTGCCGCGCAGCGGAACCGATCTCGTACTGCCGAGTGGCACCATCACATCGGCGACGGTGCGGTCCGAGGTGCCGAGCGCCTGGGTGAGCCGTCGGTGCTCCTCCTCGTCCAGCAGTCCCTCCGAACGGGATTCACCGATCATCTCGGCCAGTTCCACACTCGATACGGTCGCGTTCAGCTCGTCCTTGGGCTCGACGCGCAGCAACCGCAGTGACAGATTGGCCGCCAGGTTGTAGATCGCGATCAGCGGGCGGGCCAGCCGCAACCACATCAGATGGATCGGAACCAGCAGCAGCGCACTGCGTTCCGGCCCGGCGAGGGCGATATTCTTCGGGATCATCTCGCCGAAGAGGATGTGCAGAACGACCACGATGGTCAGGGCGACGGCGAAAGCCACCGGATGCAGGAGCTGATCCGGCAGGCCGGCCAGGTCGAACGGCACCTCGAGCAGATGCGCGACGGCCGGTTCGCCGACCCGGCCGAGCAGAATCGAGCAGATGGTGATGCCGAGTTGGGCAGCCGCCAACATCATGGACAGGTTCTCGCCCGCGCGAATGACCGTGTTCGCGTTGCGCTTGCCCTGGGCCGCGAGGGCTTCCAGACGGTCGCGGCGCGCCGATATCAACGCGAATTCGGCGGCGACGAAGAAGGCGTTACCCGCGAGCAGGACGACGGTGAGCAGAACCGCGAACAGGTCACCCATGGCTGTGCTCCGTGTGGTTCACGTGGTCGGGTTCAGCGTTCTCGTTCGTCGCGGTACGCGCACGCAACACCTCCGCGGTGACCGGAATCAGGCGCACCCGGTCGATACGCCTGCCGTCCATGCGTTCGACCCTGGCGATCCAGCCACCGTGATCGGTTTCGTAGGGATGCCGGTGGTGCGCAGGAGAATTAGGCAGCACTACTTCGTCACCGGTTTCCGGAATGCGGCCGAGACGGGTCAGTACCAGGCCGCCGAGCGTTTCGTATTCGCCCTCGGGGGCGTCGTACCCGGTCGCGCGGGAGACCTCGTCGATGCGCAGCAACCCGGAGCAGTCCCAGCCGTTGCCGACGCGCCGGACATCGCGCTCCTCCTCGTCGTGCTCGTCGCGCACGTCGCCGAGGATCTCCTCGATCAGATCCTCCATGGTGACGAAGCCAGCGGTGCCGCCGTATTCGTCGACGACGAGGGCGATCTGCATACCGTCGGCGCGCACGCGCTCGAGCACTTCGTCACCGTCGAGGCTGGCGGGCACGATCGGCACCGGGCGCGCCAGCGTGTGCAGCGCGATGGTGCGGCGCTCGCTCGCCGGATGGGTGAAGGCCTGTTTGACGTGCACCACGCCGAGGGTGTTGTCGAGATCGCCGTCGATCACCGGGAACCGGGAGTAGCCGGTGCGGCTCGCCGCGGCGATGAGATCGGCGATGGTGTCGGATTTGTCCAGCGATTCGATTTTGACGCGGGGCGTCATCAACTCTTCGGCGCTGCGTTCACCGAATTGCAGGGAACGATCCATCACCTGGGCGGTGCGCTGGTCGAGTGCGCCGCGCAGCGCGGAGGTGCGAACCAGTGAACCCAGCTCCTGCGGGGAGCGCGCCGACCGCAACTCCTCGGCGGGTTCGACACCGAGATGACGCACCACCCAGTTCGCGGAGTTGTTCAGGAAGTGGATCATCCACTTGAACACCGTCGAGAAGACGATCATCGGGCCAGCGGTCATCCGCGCGGTCGCCAGCGGTTTCGCGATGGCGATATTCTTCGGCACCAACTCGCCGTAGATCATCGACAGCGATGTCGCCAGTACCAGGGCCGAAGCCAGCGAAATGCCGTGCGAGGCGCCCTCGCTCAAGCCGGTCGCGCTCAGCAGCGGCGACAGCAGTCTGGCCAGGACGGGTTCGGCGATATAGCCGGTGATGAGCGTGGTGATGGTGATGCCGAGCTGGGCGCCGGACAATTGGAACGAGAGTGTGCGATGCGCCTGACGGACCATGCGGGCGGGGGCGTCACCATCGCGGGCGTGCGCCTCGACGGTGCTGCGTTCCAAGGCGGTGAGTGCGAATTCCGCGGCGACGAACAGCGCGGTGCCCGCGGTGAGGGCGATGAACCCGATCAGACTGAGCACAGTGAGCGCGACGGACACGATCAACACCGCCCGCCGAACGCGATCGGAGAGTGCACGCGGGTGTGAGCTGAATCGAATGGGACTGCTGCGGGATGGAGAGCGCCGGGTTCGTCACCCGGCTCGGTAGAGGAGCCCTCCTGTGCGGCGCCCTCGGACGCGGGTGACAACTTGTTCCTTTCGGCATACGGAAGTTCCATCGCCGGCGAAACCGGCAATCACCATGCTACCGGCCCACCCGTCGTGACGTGTGGGCCGGTGGTTGTGCCGTCGCCGCGTGTCGCCGCTACCAACCGCTCGGCAGCGGACGTCCCTCCGCGAAACCGGCCGCCGACTGGACGCCGAGCACCGCCCTGTCATGGAATTCGTCCAGGCTGCGCGCCCCCGCGTAGGTGCAGGCACTGCGCACGCCGGAGCAGATGTGGTCGATGAGATCCTCGACACCGGGCCGCTCGGGATCCAGCCGCATGCGGGAACTGGAGATACCTTCTTCGAACAGCGCCTTGCGGGCACGGTCGAAACCGCTGTCGGAGGCGGTGCGGGCGGCGACGGCACGCTTGGAGGCCATGCCGAAACTCTCCTTGTAGGCATTGCCGTCGCGGTCGACGCGCAGGTCGCCGGGGGATTCGTAGGTGCCCGCGAACCAGGAGCCGATCATCACGTTCGCCGCGCCCGCGGCCAGCGCGAGCGCCACGTCGCGCGGATGCCGGACGCCGCCGTCGGCCCAGACGCTCACGCCGAGTTCTTTCGCGGCGCTCGAGCATTCGGCGACCGCCGAGAACTGCGGACGGCCGACGCCGGTCATCATGCGGGTGGTGCACATGGCGCCCGGCCCGACACCGACCTTGACGATGGTCGCGCCCGCCTCGACCAGATCGCGGGTGCCCTGCGCGGACACCACGTTGCCCGCCGCCAGCGGCACGCCGAGCCCGAGATCGGCGACCGCGCGCAAGGTCTCGAACATCTTGGCCTGGTGGCCGTGCGCGGTATCGATGACGAGGAGGTCGGCGCCCGCGTCGACCAGGGATTTCGCTTTGGCGGCCACGTCGCCGTTGATGCCGACCGCCGCCGCGACCCGCAGTTGCCGCCGATCATCGACATTGGGCTGGTAGATCCCCGCGCGAATGGCGCCGGTGCGCGTCATGACACCCGTCAGCGTGCCGTCGTCGCCGGTGAGGACCGCGAGTTCGGAATGCGCGGCTTCGAGCAGATCGAAGATATCGCGCGGTGAGGTGGAGGCGGGGGCCTGGACGAAATCGGTGATCGCGACATCGCGCAGCCGGGCGAACCGGTCCACGTCGGTGCACGCCGCCTCGGTGACGACACCGACGGGCTTACCCGCCTCGACGATGACCACAGCACCGTGCGCGCGCTTGTGCATCAACGCGACGGCTTCGGATACCGAACGTTCCGGATCCAGGGTGACCGGGGTGTCGGCGGTGAGCGAGCGGCTCTTCACGAAGGCGATGGTGTCGGACGCGGCGCTGTTCGGTAGATCCTGCGGTAAGACGACGAGGCCACCGCGACGGGCGACGGTCTCCGCCATTCTGCGGCCCGCGACAGCGGTCATATTGGCCACGACGATCGGGATGGTGGTGCCCGACCCATCGGTGGTCGACAGATCCACGTCGAACCGAGACGCGACATCGGTCCGGTTGGGGACCAGGAAGATGTCGTCGTAGGTCAGGTCGTACGGCGGCTGATGGCCGGGGAGAAACTGCACTTGACCGATATTAACCGGCCGCCGTTGCCGCCGCGCAATTCTTCGGCATTCGATACGGGACATAGATCACATCCGTGCTCCCGGTCAGGTTTCGGCCTGCATACGAGAGAGCCGAATCGTGGTGGCGCACATGACGACTACCGAGACGGCGACGACGATCAGCCCGAAAGCGTTGGTACGGAGGCGTTCATCGAGCACCGTCGCGCCGAGGACGGCCGCGACGATCGGTTCGGCGATGGTGACCGCGGGGAGCGAGGCGGTGAGCGGACCTACCTGGTAGGCCCGCTGCTGCAGGTAGATGCCTGCGAGCCCGGCGCAGACGAGACCCCACAGTTGCCAACTGGACAGCACCGCCCCCGGGCCGCGGTCGGCGAGGTCGGTGACACCGATGGTGAGCGCGGCGGCCAGGCCGAACAGCGCCCCGCCCGCCGCGCCGAACAACAACGCTCTTCGCGCCGGATCCGGACTCTCCGCGCCGATCGCGATCGCGCCCCCGATCGCGCAGAGCAACACGATCAGGGAAACGGTCCAATCACGCAGCGGTGCGATGGAATTGCCCGCTGTCGGATCACCGACGAGCAGGAAGATCGCCAACGCGGCCGTCAACGCGAGCGCGGTCGCCCATGTACGTCCGGTGATCCGGCGTCCGTTGAGCCGGGCCGAGAGCGGCAACGCGAAGACGAGTGCGCTGACCAGCAGCGGCTGCACCAGCAGTACCGATCCGAGCGCCAGCGCGGCCACCTGCGCCGCGTACCCGCCTACATCCCCGACGATGCCTGCCCACCATCGCGGATCGCGCATCAGCGATCCGACCAGCGCGGCGCCCTCCGGCACCGTTGCCGCGGCCCGATGTTGCGTCACCGCCGCCACCGCGAACAGCGCGGCGGCGAGCAGCGCGCAGAGGACAGCGCCGAGCGGATGATTCGACACGCCGCTCAGTCTGCCCCGTCCCGAGCTAGTTGGCTCGACGATTGCCCTGGGTGGTGGAGCCCTGCGGTCGTCCGGCGCGTCGCCGTCCCTGTCCGGGCGTGTCGGAGCGGGTGGCGCGTGCCGTAGGAGCCGCCGCGGCGGCATGTCCTACCGATTTGCCCGAACCGCGTCCGGCGGTCGCCGTGGCGGCGGCGCGGCCCGACGACGGTGCGGAACCGTCCGCGCGAACGCCGTTGACACGGGCGACGCGCGTATCGGCGCGACCCGCGGACGTCTTCGCGCGCCCGGCCGAACCGTTGTCACGCCCGCCCGCCCGCGCGGAACTCGACGAGTCCGCGCCGCGCCGGGAACCCGCACCCGCGCTGTGTCCACCGGACCTGCCGGGGGCCGAACGACGCCCGCCGCGGCCGTTGGCGTCCGGTGTGCCCTCGGGAGTCCAGCCGTTGGCCGGATCAGCGATATCGGCAGTGGCGGGACCACCGCGCCGCCGCTTGGGGGCGGCGGCTTTGCGGGCGGGCTGGGGCGGCGGCGCCTGCGTGGGCACCGCGACGCCGGAGGGTTGGCGCGCACCGGTGATCTCGACCAGTTTCCGATCGCCCGGTCTGATATCGACGCCGACGACGTCGACTCCGGCCTTGCGAGTCATCTTCTCGACGTCGGAGCGCTCCTCGGCGGAGACCAGCGTGACGACCACACCGTCCTCGCCCGCGCGGGCGGTGCGCCCGGCCCGATGCAGATACGCCTTCGATTCGGCGGGCGGATCCACGTGCACCACGAGCGAGATACCGTCGACGTGAATACCGCGGGCGGCGACATCGGTGGTGACGAGCACGGGGGTGGTGCCGTCGGCGAAGGCCGCCAAAGTCCTGGTGCGGTTGTTCTGGGCCTTTCCGCCGTGCAACGCGCCCGCGGCGATGCCGACGCCGCGCAACTGCTTGGCGAGACGGTCCGCGCCGTGCTTGGTGCGCACGAACATGATCGTCAGCCCCTCGCGCGCGGCGATTTCCGCGGCGACGGAGCGCTTGTCGAATTTGTCGCGCACGAAGAGAAGGTGGTGCGACATGGTCGAGACCGACGCCGAGGCCGGCGCGGTGGAATGCGTGACGGGCGAGCGCATGTAGCGCTTGACCAGTTTGTCGACCTCGCCGTCGAGGGTGGCCGAGAACAGCAGGCGCTGACCGTCTTTCGGAGTCCGGTCGAGCAGTTTGGTGACCTGGGGCAGGAAGCCCATATCGGCCATGTGGTCGGCTTCGTCGAGCGCGGTGATCCGCACATCCGACAGATCCGCGCAACGCTGGGCGATCAGATCCTCCAGTCGCCCCGGGGTCGCGATCAGCAGGTCCACCCCGCGCGCGAGACGGTCCGCCTGGCGTCTGATCGGCGCGCCGCCGACCACCGAGGCGACCCGCAGTCCGAGGGCGAGCGCGGGTTCGTCGAGGGCTTTCTCGATCTGTGCGGCCAGTTCGCGCGTCGGAACGAGCACGAGGCCGCGGGGGCGGCCGGGAGCGCTCGATCCACCCGCGAGGGTGGTCAGCATCGGAAGGCCGAAGGCGAGGGTCTTACCGGAACCGGTCGGGCCGCGTCCGAGGACGTCCTTGCCCGCCAGTGCGTCCGGCACTGTCGCGGCCTGGATCGGGAACGGGGCCTCGATGCCGTTGCGGCGCAGCGCTTGCACGACCACGGCGGGTAGGCCCAGGTCCGCGAAGGTCACGGCGGATGCCGAGGCGGCAGGGGGCGAGGAGGTCAACAGGTGCCTTTCGTGTGCAGCGCGCTCGTGGGCGCTGGTCTGGAGTGGTGGACACCGTGCCCACCGCACGGTGCGCCACTCTGGGCACTCGTGTCGCGAAAATCGTTCGGCCGGGTAGCCAGGCCGGGTAGCCAGGCCGGGTAGCCAGGCCGAGGAGTCAGCCGTGGAAAAGCCGACTGAGTTCGACCAGCCAGGGTACCGCGACGGCCTGAGTGGGAACCACCAGGATGGCCACCGAACCCAGATACGCGGCCGTGGCGATGCGAAGATCGCCGATCCGGCCGCCGAGTCGTTGGATACGGATAAGCGTAGTCGGTCCGCCCGCTGCGAGCGCACCCTGTGGCGCGATCGACTTGGCGCAGGCGACCAGCGCGCGGGCAAGCGGTGCGGGCCCGGTGACCTTCACCGCCGAATCGTCGGCGAGCAATTCGATGAGTAATTTCACAGAGCCGAGCGCGGCCCGGCTGCGCACGACCACGGGAAATGCCTCGTGTACCGCGGTGAAAGCCTCGAGGACGAGATCATGGCGTGCCCGCAGGTGCGAGCGTTCATGGCTCACGATCGCGGTGACCTCGGCGTCGGCCAGATTCGTGAGAGTGCCCTCACTCAGCACGACGCGCTGACGCAGACCGGGCAGGCAGTAGGCGATCGGCTCGGTCGCGGCGAGCACCCGGATATCGGCCGCGCGCCGGTGCGGTCCGCTCTGGTCGAGCAGGTCGACCAGCATTCGGTGATGGGCGCGCCTGCGGCGGGTGTGGACGCCGACCCGGATGGCCGAGAAGATCAGCCGACCGCCCACCAGCAGGGTGAGAGCGAAGACGAAGACGTAGGCGAGCCACAGCGGCAGTCCGAGCGCGTCGATCTCTCGCGTCGGTGAGGTGGTCGGGCGGCCGTCGGGACCGGGAACCAGTAGTTGCGCCGCGATCGCCAAACCGGAGCCGAATGCGCTGAGCACGGCGGCGAGCGCGATGGCCTGCCACAGGACCAAGGCCGCGCGCGGTGTCCGGTACGGCCATTTCGCTCGACTGAGCAACGCTGGAGCAGGCCCCGCGAGAAGCAAAGCGAGACCGGCGAAGACCGGCGCGGTTGCGTTCATCGACTCAGCTCACTGCGTTGTTGGGCCAAGACGTTCACGGCGTTGTGAACGTCGAGCCGACCGTATCAGGAACCTTCGGATGCTTCGAGTTTAGCCAGCGCCTCCCGCAGTGCGTCGGCCTCGTCGGGACCGACCTGTTCCACGAAATGCACCAGTGCCGCGGCGCGGCTGCCCGCGGCGTCGGCCTGCTGCAACGCGTCGAACATGAGACTGGCGACCAATTCGTCGCGGGTGTGCACGGGGGCGTACCTGTGCGCGCGGTCGTCGCGCCGCTGGACCACCAGATTCTTCTTCGCGAGTCGCTGCAACACCGTCATCACGGTGGTGTACGCGAGCTCACGGCGTGCGGCCAATGCCTCGTGCACCTGCCGGACCGTCTGCGGTTCATCGCTGGACCACAACTGGTCCATGACCGCCTTCTCGAGTTCACCAAGCCCTGCCATCCCACAAGTTTACGGACTCAACGACGCAATTGCGTACTACACCTTGTCGTAACTCCCCGGTAGCTGTGTGGTATTGGTCATAATCGGGGCCGGCGGGTCACCGGACGCGGCTCGACTCCCTCACATGCCTGGTACCGATCGGAACGATCATGGGCCGACCCGAGACCGGATCCTCCAGAACCGACGCTCGAAGTCCGAAGACCTCCCGCAGTAGTTCGGCGTCGATGATGTCCGAGGGCGGGCCCTGCGCGACGACACGTCCGGCACGCATGACGATCAACCGATCGCTGTAGCGGATGGCCATATTCAGGTCGTGCAGCACCATCACCACGGTGCGCCCCATCTCGTCGTGCAACCGGTCGACCAGATCGAGGACTTCCAGCGAATGCGCGAGATCCAGGTAGGTGGTCGGCTCGTCGAGCAGCAGGATATCGGTGCCCTGCGCCAGCGCCATCGATATCCAGGCGCGCTGGCGCTGGCCGCCGGAGAGTTCATCGAGGGACCGATCGGCGAGGTCGGCGATGCCGGTCTGCTCGAGCGCGGTCATCACCTCGGACTCGTCGCCCGCCGACCACTGCCGGAACCAGGTCTGGTGCGGATGCCTGCCGCGCGCGACCAGATCGGCGACCGTCAACCCCTCCGGCGCGACCGGCGTCTGCGGCAGCATGCCGATCACCCGCGCCACATCCTTGGTCTTCATCGTGGATATCGCTTTGCCGTCCAGGACCACCCGGCCCTGTCGCGGGCGCAGCAGCCGTCCGAGCGACCGCAGCAGGGTGGATTTGCCGCAGCCGTTCGGGCCGATCACGGTCGTGACGATGCCGGAGGCGATGTCGAGGGTGAGGCCGTCGATGATGACGCGGTCACCGTAGCCGAGCGTGATGTCGGCTGCGGCGAGCCGGGATGCTGATGCTGAGGATGCTTCGGACTCGGGTGCGGTGGTCATGACAGGGTCGCCTTCCGGTTCATACGCACGAGCAGGTAGAGCAGGAACGGACCGCCGACGGCGGCGGTCACGATGCCCACCGGAAGATCTACCGGGAACATCGTGTGGGCGGCGACATCCGAGCCGACGACCAGGATGGCGCCGCACAGCGCCGAACCGATCATCGGTTCGCCGGGAGTGCGCAGCAGCCTGCGCGCGATCTGCGGGCCCGCCAGCGCCACGAATCCGATCGGTCCCGCCGCCGCGGTCGCCATCGATGCCGCGACCACGGACGCGCCGAGTAGCAGACCCTGCTGGGACTGGATGCGCACGCCGAGTGCCCGGGTGCTGTCGGTGCCCAGCCGCAGCGCGGCCAGCGTGCGCGCCGACATCGCCGCCACCGTGAGCACCACCGCCAGCGCGATGGCCGCCGGGACGAGATTGTCGCGGTCCGCGCTGTTCAGCGAACCGGTGAGCCACAGTTGCGCGCGAGACGCGTCGAGGAGCGAGGCGCGGGTGAGCGTCCAGTTGATCCCGGCCACCAGCAGCGCGTTCACGCCGACGCCGATCAGTACCAATCGCAGGCCCGTGGCGCCGATCTCGCCCGATGCGGAGCGACCCCAGGCCAGCACGTAGATGGCGAGGGCCGTGAGCGATCCGCCCAGCACCGCGGCCAGTGGTACGCCGACCGTCGCGGTGAGGCCGGTGGCGCTGCTCGCGCCGATGATGGTGACCGCGCCGAAGCTCGCGCCGGAGGTGATTCCGAGTATGTCGGGACTGGCGAGCGGGTTGTGCATGATCGATTGGGCGATCGCGCCCGAGAGTCCGAGGGCGGCGCCGACGACGACCGCGGTGAGTGCGCGCGGCAGCCGGGATTCCAGAATGATGAACCGTTGCGAGCGGGTGCCGCCGCCGGTCAGCACGTCGAGCACCCGGCCGAGCGGGATATGCGAATCGCCGGTCGCGATGTCGGAACAGAAGAGTCCGAACAGCAGTACGGCCAGCGTCACGGTGATGAGCACCATGGTCGGACGCGCGACGAGCGACACCGGTCCGATCCGCAAGGCGGGTCGGATCTTTCGCAATGACACGGTGTCGCTCCGCTCGGTCGCGGGCACGGTGGTGTCGGGCGCGGCGGTGTCGGGCGCGCTGGTGTCGGGCACGGTGGTGTCGGGTGCGATCACAGGCTCACCAGCTTTCGGCGGCGGACGAAGGCGATGAAGAACGGTGCTCCCACCACCGCGAGCATGACACCGACCTCGAGTTCACCCGGCCGTGCGACCACCCGTCCGACGATATCGGCGCTCAGCAACAACAGCGCGCCGAGCATTCCGGAATACGGAATAAGCCATCGGTAATCCGGTCCGGTGACGATGCGCGCGAAGTGCGGCACCGCCAGTCCGAGGAATGCGATCGGCCCGATCGCCGCGGTGGCGCCGCCGCACAGCAGGACCACGGCGGCAAGTCCGAGCGCACGGCTGCGGCCGATGCCGACACCGAGTCCACGCGCCACTTCGTCACCGAGGCTCAGCAGATTCAAGCCGGGCCCCGCGGCGACCGCGAGTATCAGCCCGGCCGCGAGGAAAGGCAGAACCTGCCAGAACACTGCGGCGTCCCGCCCCGCGACGCTGCCGACCACCCAGAATCGGTAGGCGTCCAGCGCCGTCACATCCAAGGACACCACCGCGTTGGTCATCGCCTGGAGGAACGCGGCGACCGCGGCGCCTGCCAATACCAGGCTCAGCGGGCTCGCTGTGCCGCCGCCGATGGAAGAAGCCGAGAACACCACGACCCCGGCGATCAGCGCGCCCGCGAAGGCGAACCAGATGTATTGCTCGGGGGCGGTGAAGGCGAACAGGTGCATGCTCGATGCCGCGAGAAGCGCCGCGCCGGAGTTCAGCCCGAGCAGACCGGCGTCGGAGAGCGGATTACGGGTGTAGCCCTGGATCAGCGCGCCGGTGACACCGAGCGCTATGCCGCAGACCAGGGCCAACGCCGTTCGTGGAAGGCGAAGTCCGCGTACGATTTCCGCCTCGGTGGAGCCGGCGCGGCAGCTGAAGGGGCCGTCGGGGCAGCTCAGCCCGGCTCGCACGGCGTCGTACACGGTGGACGGCGGCAGCAGTCGCGTGCCGATCGCGACGCTCGCGATCACGGCGAGCCCGAGCAGTGCTGTGAGAGCGAGAAGTCCGATCAGGCGACGTCGCCGCACGGTGCCTATGGGTGTCACGGCGACAAACGTATCCTGCCCTCGAGGTTGCTAGGTCTGGTAAGCCTAACCTATCTTTTGAGAGGACACTACGACGTGGTCGACCCGAGGAGGTTCGATGATCGAGCCCATGGCAGCGTGCGATGCCCGACGCACTCATCAGGTGTTCGGGCAATCCTGCGATCGGCTGCGCGCACTCCAACCGGAGCATCCTCGCGTCTATGCCGTCGCGGCGATGGCCGAACAGGGTAAGCGCCGATGGTGGAAGCTCTCGGATGGATTGCGCGAAGGGCGGATCGAGCTCATGTTCCGGCGTCACGCCGCGGAGATGATCAGTGCGGACATCGCGGCGGATGTGGTCGCGACGGCCTTGATCCACGCGGTCGTCGGCCGCGTGGCGGCGCTGCTCGTGGCCGAGGGCGCGGCCTGGGATCCGGGGTTGGAGAACCTGTGGGTGCATAACGACAATGACGGCGGTATCGACTGGGCGGGGCTGTCGGACACGACAATTCGGGTGATCGACGGTGATCGCCGGGCCGGCGAGCCCGGTGTCGTCGTGTTGCCGTGCGAACAGGCGATGTCGGTGTGGCTGGCGCATCGATGCGTGGCATCGCTGTCGCTGATCCAGTACGGGCTGGCCAGGTGCGCCGGACTGAATGCCCGCCGGTTCTGGTCGCTGGTCGGCGAATCCATCGCGGGCGCGGCGACGTACGTGCCGGATCTGGCGCGCACCGATTCGCTGGCGGGCGCGCGTCGTGGGCAGGGCCTGATGGTCGCCCTCGAGGACCGAGGCATCCCGGTGCGCCGGAGTTCTTGTGTAGTTAGGTAAGCCTACCTATACTGAATTCGGCGTTCGGATCGAGCGTGAGTCCCGAGGGCTGCGGTGACCCCCGATCCGCTGCCGCGGCGGGCTTCTACTCCGGTGGAGGCCCGCCGCTCTGTTTCCCGGTATCGGGCAAGTGGGCCCCGGGTGCGGCGGACTGCCGGGGGATGTCAAGGTGGATATATGACGCAACAGGAGTCCCCGGGCATTCGCTCCCTCGCGGACGTCACCCCGGAGTTCATGACCACCGCCAGCGAAGGCACCTTCGCCGACCTGGTCGGGCTCCGCTACACCGAGATCAGCCCCGACAGGGTGCGTGGCGAGTGGATCGTCAAACCCCATCTGCACCAGCCCGCGGGCATTGTGAACGGCGGCGTCTACTGCACCGTCATCGAGACGCTGGCGAGTATCGCGGGCGGAGTGTGGTTCGGCGAGCGCGGCACGGTGGTCGGGGTGAACAACAACACCGACTTCCTGCGGGCGGTGCGTGAGGGCACGCTCTACGGCGAGGCCACCCCGGTGCATCGGGGCCGCACCCAGCAGCTGTGGCAGGTCGTCATCACCGACGAGCAGCAGCGCGTTGTCGCGCGCGGACAGGTCCGGTTACAGAACCTGGCCGAGTCGGACTGACGCTCACCCCGCATCCCCGGAACGGGCGTGCCAAAATGGCCGTCCACCCCTTTCGTCCGAACCGGTGAGGAGCCCGATGCGACTGTCGCCGCACGAGCAGGAGCGGCTGCTGCTGAGTTACGCGGCCGAGCTGGCCAGGCGCAGGCAGGCGCGCGGGCTCAAACTGAATCACCCCGAGGCGGTCGCGCTGATCACCGACCACGTCCTGGAGGGTGCGCGCGACGGACGTTCGGTCGCGGAGTTGATGTCCTCCGGGCGCACGGTGCTCACCCGCTCGGATGTGATGGAGGGCGTGCCGGAGATGATCCACGATGTGCAAGTCGAGGCCACCTTTCCGGACGGTACCAAACTCGTCACCGTTCACCATCCGATCGGCTAGGGGCGCATATGATTCCGGGCGAATACCTCTGCGCCGAGGGGAGTATCGAATTGAACGCGGGTGCGCCGCGCGTCGAACTCGAGGTGGTCAATACCGGCGACCGGCCGGTGCAGGTCGGCAGTCACGTGCATTTCCCGCAGGCGAACGCCGCGTTGGATTTCGACCGCGCCGCCGCGCACGGGCTCCGGCTGGATATTCCCGCCGGTACCGCCGTGCGATTCGAACCCGGTCTCGCGCAGCATATTTCGCTGGTGCCGCTGGGCGGCGCGCGTGAGGTCCACGGCATCGGCCCGACACCGCCCGGCCGTCTCGATGCCTAGCGGTGCGCGTGATGTGTTCGTAGGGCAGATGTCACTCGGGCGGTTCTGCGCGCGGCACAGCCCGCGCGGCACGGCATCTCGGAAGGTAGGGCCATGAGTGAGCTGAGTCGGGCTCGGTACGCCGAGCTGTTCGGGCCGACCACGGGTGACCGAATTCGGTTGGCCGACACCGATCTGTTGATCGAGATCACCGAAGACCTCAGCGGCGGACCTGGACTCGCGGGAGACGAGGCCGTCTTCGGTGGCGGCAAAGTGCTGCGCGAATCCATGGGCCAGTCCCGCGCGACCCGCGCCGAGGGCGCGGCCGACACCGTGATCACCGGCGTCGTGATCCTGGATCACTGGGGAATCATCAAGGCCGATCTCGGCATTCGCGACGGCCGCATCTGTGGAATCGGCAAGGCGGGCAATCCCGACACCATGTCCGGGGTACACCCGGACCTGGTCGTCGGCCCCTCCACCGAAATCATCGCCGGTAACGGTCGCATCGTCACCGCGGGCGCGATCGACTGCCACGTCCACTTCATCTGCCCGCAGCTCATGGACGAAGCGCTCGGCGGCGGCATCACCACCCTCGTCGGCGGCGGCACCGGCCCCGCCGAGGGTTCCAAGGCGACCACCGTGACACCGGGCGCCTGGCATCTGGCCCGCATGCTGGAAGCCACCGACCACTGGCCGCTGAATATCGTGCTGCTCGGCAAGGGCAATACGGTCAGCGAAGAAGCCATGTGGGAGCAATTGCGCGCGGGCGCCTCGGGTTTCAAACTGCACGAGGACTGGGGTTCGACACCGGCCGCGATCGACGCGTGCCTGCGCGTCGCCGACGCGTCCGGAGTGCAGGTGGCGTTGCATTCCGACACCTTGAACGAGGCCGGTTTCGTCGAGGACACCCTCGCCGCGATCGCCGGCCGCGGCATCCACGCCTACCACACCGAGGGCGCGGGCGGCGGCCACGCGCCCGACATCATCACCGTCGCCTCCCACCTCAATGTGCTGCCGAGTTCGACCAACCCGACCAGGCCGCACACCGTGAACACCCTCGACGAACATCTCGACATGCTGATGGTGTGCCACCACCTCAGCGCGTCCATTCCGGAGGATCTGGCCTTCGCCGAAAGCCGAATCCGCCCCTCCACCATCGCGGCAGAGGATCTGCTGCACGATCTGGGCGCCATCTCCATGATCGGCAGCGATTCGCAGGCGATGGGCCGCATCGGCGAGGTCGTCATGCGCACCTGGCAGACGGCTCACGTCATGAAACGCCGCCGTGGCGCGCTGCCGGGCGACGGCGCGGCCGATAACGCCCGCGTGCAGCGCTACGTCGCGAAATACACCATCTGCCCGGCCGTCGCGCACGGACTCGACCACGAGATCGGCTCGGTCGAAGTGGGTAAACTCGCCGACCTCGTGCTGTGGGATCCGGCCTTCTTCGGCGTGCGTCCGCACGCGGTCCTCAAGGGGGGCATGATCGCCTGGGCCGCGATGGGCGACGCCAACGCCTCCATTCCCACCCCCCAGCCTGTCCTGCCCCGCCCGATGTTCGGCGCGGCGGCCCCCGTGGCCGCCGCCACCTCCCTGCACTTCGTCGCCGAACAGGCCATCGCGGACCGTCTCGCCGATCGGCTGGACGTGCGGCGGAAACTGGTGCCGGTCAAGAATGTTCGCGCGATCACCAAGGCGGATATGCCCCGCAACGACGCGATGCCGCGGATCGAGGTCGATCCCGACACCTTCACCGTGCGCATCGACGGCGAGGTCTGGACCGAACAGCCCGCGACCGAGCTCCCGATGGCGCAACGCTACTTTCTGTTCTGAGCGTCGGATTCCGGCGAGCGATCGTCGCGGTCAGACGATCGCGTACGGATAGGCCGCGGCACGGCCCTGGAAGGAGAGGATCCGCGGGTTCTCGACCCGGCCCTCGCGGATCTCGATCGCGCGCCGGACCGTCTCGTTGCCGTCCCAGGCGTCGGGGCCGCCCATCACGATCGGCAGGAACTCCAGCAGCGCCTCGGAGTTCTCCCAGGTCGCGGAGTCCCACAGAAACGAGGGGCTGTGGTCGACGCCGTAGTAGTGCAGATCCTCGCCGACGGTGAACATCGGGTCGGCGAACGAGGTCGGACGGGCCCATTCGAAGCCCATGCCCTCGTCGCAGGAGACGTCGATGAACAGCGTCCCGCGCGCAAACAGCGCCAGATCCTCGTTCATGACGAATATCAGCGGCTCCTCGGGGTCCTGGAGGATGCAGTTGACGACGACATCGTAATTCGCGAGCATCTCCGCCAGCGGCCCCGGTTCCGGCGCCTTCAGCGCGAGAGTCCGCGTGGGATTGGCCGGGTCACGCGCGAAATGCTGCATCCGCACCGACGCGAACGGCGAGGCCACCGCTGAGACGCTGCGCTGCGTCAGGACCGTCACATCGCTGATTCCGAGTGCGGAGAGCGCGCGCACGGCGCCACGGGCGGTGGCGCCGAAGCTGATCACGGCCGCCCGCATCCGTCGCCCGTAGTCCCCGGTGCGCCCCCGCAATTGGAGCGCGTGCATAACCGAGCAGTAGCCTGCGAGCTCGTTGTTCTTGTGGAAGACGTGGACGCTGAAGTTGCCTTCCTTCGTCCAGTGGTTCATCGCCTCCCAGGCGATCAGGGTCAGGTCGTTGTCGATCGCCAGCTGCGTCATCCGCTCGTCCTGCACGCAGTGCGGCCACCCCCAGACGACCTGCCCGGGGCGTAGGTTCTCGAGATCCTCGGGCAGCGGTTTGGGTAGCAACAGCACATCGCACTCCCCGAACAGCTGTTCGCGAGTGCGATGACCGCCGACCAGCGGCGCGAGGCGCTCGTCGGAATAGCCGAACCGGTCGCCGTAGCCGTGCTCGAGGAAGATGCGGCCGCGAAGCCCCGGGTCGATCCGGTCCAGATGTGCCGGGTGGATCGCCAGCCGGTGCTCATCGGCCTTGCGGGAGGTTGCTACGACACCGACGGTCAGTTGCTGCACCAACTGAGCCTACGCGTGTTGTTGAGCTGCTCGAACACCAGTTCGCCGAGCGGTAGCCCCGTGCACTCGTCGACCATCCGACGATTCAGTGCAAGAACCTGCCCTGCATCGCGCGCGATTGCGGCGTGTCTTCGCTTGCCGCGATGCCGGAAGTCGTCATCTCGATTCGGTCAGTCGAACGCGGGACGTTCTCCGGTTTCCCGGTCGCGGCAGTACATCCGCGTGCGCCCGATCACGCCAGAGGCAGCGGCGAATGCCGTATGCCTCCGAATGCCGCTGCGACCGTCGGTAATTCGGCAGCATTATCCGAAGAGTAGGTCGCCGATACAGAGTCGCGAAGTCTGGACCGGGGTGGCTCGTCGGCGCAGGCCGGAAGCATCGGTGTAATCGCCGCGTGGCCAAGGGAACCGGCCGTGGTCGAGGCGCGTCCTAGACTGTGGGTCAACTGTTGGGCCCGGACGGGAGGCATCGGTGGGACGACGGACGACGGCAGCGATGGCGGTGCTGGGCGGAGTGGTGTTGCTGGCCTCGGGATGTGGGACGGAGACGGGCGGGAAGGCGGGGCCGAGTCCGGCGACGGATACGTCTGCCGCACTGTGGGATCCGTGCACGCAGATCCCCGATTCGGTCCTGCGGACGGTTGGTGTTGTGGCGGCGACCGAAGAGCCCGGTATCTCGGGGGTGCAACAGCCCGGATGGAAGGTATGTTCCTGGCACGACCGTCAGTCGGGGTGGCATTACTCACTGGGCGTCTGGTCGACGACGAATACAGTGGAGGACTTCAGGAAAAAGTCCGAGAACACGAACTTCTCGGATATCTCGGTGGCCGGACGTAACGGTGTCACCTACCACCGTGCCGACGACACCGACGGGGAAGATTGCGATCTCCTGTTTCCTGCCGCCCAGGGCGCGGTGCTGATCACGGTGTTCAACACCGTTGCGGGGGCCGGTGTCGCACCCTGTGATCGCGCGAACGCTGCGGCCAATGCGCTTGTGCCACTGTTCCCACGGTGATCGAGAGGTTCTAGCCGATGTCCATGAACGATGACGTCACCGCGTGGCGATACCTCGCCGATGAGGCGAAGGCAGGGCGGCTGTATCTGGACGCTTCCGTCGCGACGGAGTGCCGAGATGCCTGCAACCGGCAGATCGACCTCTACGAGGGACTGCGCGAGCAATTGAAGCAAGTCCGAACTGTCACGGGATTCGGAAGATTCGACTGCTCGGAACTATTGGCACAGATGTTGGGAGCCAAGGCCATCGGTGGTGCGGGCGATGTCGATACGGCTTTGAAGGAGCATATCGAGGTCGTGGGTTTGATTCGCGAGACGATCGAGGTCTCGGTTGCCCGATACGAAACTCAACAGCAAGAGGCCAAAGACAAGCAAGACCAGCTCTTGAACTGATCGGGGGACTGACAATGGGTTTACCGTTCCTGATTGCGATCGCGGCTGTGCTGCAGGAGCAAGGTACGTCCGGCCCGCCGGATATCGCCAGGGATGAAAGTATCGAGGCCACACAGGCTCGAAATCGAGTCCGCGAGATCGTGGAGGCCGTGGACACCGTCCAATTCCAGGATCCGCAGGTGCCGCAGAGCGCGTTCGTAGATCCGGACGGTATGCCCGACCTGTACAGCCGCGTACAAGAGATGAAGCCAGAAGATGTCGGTATCACGCACGCGACGTGGGAGTCCATCCGGAATAAGCTCGACCGGGGGCTGCCGAACTTCAAGGCTGAGATCGAGAAAGCGATCGCGGACAAGTGGACCGGGGATGCCGGGTCGGCTGCCGCGAAAGGTATCACCGAGTATGTCGCCAAATCCGGCGACCTCCTCGGCTCGGTACAGTTGATCGCCGAGAAGGTGAAGATCGTGCGATCGGCAATCGATATCACGAAACCCGCCGTGCAGGAGACTCCTGAGCACACTTGGTCCAGCGATGTGGCGAGTTGGGTGCCCGGACCCACATGGAAGTTGAACCAGCATCGCGAGGATCAGTACCACCAGGCCAATGTGAACGTCGTGAAGAACGTCTTCTATCCGGCGGTGCGAGAAGCCGACACCCAGGTCCCGCTGGTGCCCAAACCGTATAACCCGATACACACCTCGGGAGATCAGCCCACTCCTTCGCAGCCCGTGACCGATCAGCCGGGACAGCAGCCGACCTCGGCCACCCGGCCTCCAGCGGCCGACCAGGCGACGCCGGGGGAGGGGACTAACCCGGGGGAGCGGGTCCCCGGTACGGCTGATCCCGCCGTCACGGAACAGCAGAGTGCGGCGGATCCGACCGCGACCGACCCGTCTGCGTCGACCGCGCCGACCACGCAGGCTGCGGCTGCTCCCACCTCGGCGACGGACCCGAATCCGAATCGAACGGGTGACAGTCCGCGCGCGAATTCGGCAACGCCCGGTTCGGGCAGTCCGGAGATCTCGGGGACGCCGGGTGGGTCCGGTTCGCCGACCGCGTCGGCGCCGGGGCGCGGCGTCGCGGGCACGCCGGGTGGGGCGGGAAGCGCTGCCTCGGCGAACAGCGGGGCGCGTTCGAGCACCGGCCGTCCGGGCGCCAGCGGGGCTTCGGGGATCGGTGGGATGTCGCCGCGTGGCAAAGACGAGGATGACAAAGAGCGCCGGACGAAGGATTATTTGATCAATCAGCAGAACGGTGAGGAACTGACGGGATTGGACGAGGCGAGCCGCGCGAAGACTGTGCCGCCGGTGATCGGCGAATGAGCCTGCAGAAGTGGGCCTTTTCTCCACTGGCCTTCAAGGTGTTGTGGCGTGCCGCGGAACGGGATGTATTGCCCTATCCGCTGCAGTACCGCTCGACCTTCGAGACGGTCGCGGAGTACGACGAGGCGTGGAAGACGGAAGCCTCCGGGCTGCATCGAATTTTCGATGACGAACTGTACGGAGCCCTGCGCGTGCTGGCGGAGCCGGAGGCGAGGGTCGAGGTCGCGGGGGCGGTGAACGGCGACAGGCTGCGGGTACACGCGGCGGTGCACTACCAGCACGCGGTGCTGCTGGTACAGGAACCGACCGGGTCGCCGTATCGAGGCGGCGATGTGCGGATGACCATGTTCCCCGCCGATCGATTGCCGCACCGAATCGTCGCATTGCTGCCGAACGCGCCGCGCGGGCGTGGGCCGGGACTGGAGATTTCCCGTCACGATCTGGAGGCCGAAGACGAGGGCGTATACCGGATCGACCACGACGGCGCCGAACGCTCCGCGCTCACTCGGGCGAGGCGGTTCTTCGAACGACCGCGCGACCTGGTGGTGCACGTCGCGGCCTACGCCGGGGCGGCGTGGGACAACCGCCCCGCGCCATCGCGCGGATTCCACGTGATGGACTATCCGGACGGGCGCTATCTGGTCCGCAACGGCGGCACACTACAAGCGGTCCCGGTCGACCGGATGGGATTGCAGATCGATCTGGAGCGCGTCCTCCGTTTCACCGTGACGAGTCATCGCGAAGAACACGACCCCAGCTACCGGTGATTCACCGCCTCACGAAACGCTGTCCGTCGCGCGGATCGGCTATTCGCGGTGACCGAGACCGTGGACCAGCAGTGTCACCGTATCGGCGCCGGCGTGGCGATCCTTCGAGATCTCCCGGTACTCCGCTGATTCGGCCCACGCGGTGACCGCCGCCTCGTCGGGGAAGGACATGAGAACCACTTTCTCGCGATCGGTCGCGCCTTCGAGTACCCGGGGCGCCTCGTCGGCGGCGAGCAATGTCCCGGAGTAGCGCGTGAAGACATCGAAGAAGCGCGCCTGATAGCGGTCGTACGCGACGCGATCGGTGAACTTCAGCTGGGCGAGTACATACACCGTCATATCGAGCACTGTATCGAGATCTCGGAATGGCCCGCGCGCGGTGATCGTCGCATGATCCGCGCCACGGGATCTCGGCATGTGCACTCGACCCGCGGCCGCCGACATCTGTGGGGAGGTATCGCGCGGTAGGTTGGCATCATGGCCTCTATTCGGCACGAAGTCATGATCGATGCTTCGCCACAACACATTTGGGATGTCGTGCGCGACGTAGGCGCGGTTCATGAGCGGCTGCTACCCGGCCGGGTCGTCGATACCCGCATCGACGGAGTGCAGCGGTTTCTGACGTTCCCCGACGGGCATGTCATCCGGGAGCTGATCGTTTCGATCGATGACCGGGCCCGCAGGTTGGCCTACTCCGTGGTCGAGGGAGCCCGGCCGGCATTGGACTATCATCACGCGTCGTTCGAGGTCCGTGACGAGGGGAATCAGGGTCGGCTCATTTGGACTACCGACATCCTGCCCGACACCTTTGCACCCGAAATCCGGATCCGCACCGAATTGGGTATCGCGGAGATGAAGAGGGCGATCGAGGCCGCGGCCACCGACGTCGGCTAGCCGGAGTGTCCGGCTCTCGAGCAGCCGATCCGGCGGGAGCCGCGACCTTCACCACCGCGCGAGCAGCGGCAGCGCCGGGAAGGTGAAATCTCGCCACAGCAGCCGCGAGGCCTCCTCCGGGTAGGCGGCGACCCTCGACGGCGTGTCGAAGATCTGGGCGAGGCGGTGATCGGCGTCGTACGCGGGCCAGCCCGGGCGGCCGTGCGCGGCGAATGCTGTCCACGACCCGCGGATTCGCGCCGACAGCTCCGCCGCCTCCTGCGAGGGCGGGTCGCCGATCAGCATGGCGGTCTGCCCACTGCTCAGGTTGCCGAAGACGAGCGGCACGTCCAGCCCATGGCAGGCGCCGAGAGCGCCGCCCATCCCCGGGGCAGTCCAGGTCAGCTCGTAGAGGTGGGCCCGGCCGCCCCCGGCGATCTGCGCGTCGGCGAGCCGCACGCTCGGCATGCGGAACAACCAGTCGGCGTTGACCAGCTCGTACAACTCCTCATCGACTGCGGCGGGGAACGACTCCCGGTACCGGCGCGCACCCTGCGGCCCGGGCGCGAGAACGCGCAGCGCGGTCTCGGTCTGCTCACGCGTGACCTGGCCGAGCACACCGTCGATCAGGCTGAACAACCGGTGCTCGTCGCGCGTGTGCCCGACGAGAAGTTCGACGTCCCTGGCCGCGCCCTCGGCCAGCGCCTGCCATGGGGGCGTGGGCAGCACGTCACCGTCGACAACCGGCGCGTACGGAATCGGCCGGTGGGTGATCTGCCCCCAGCGCTCCCGCCACCGGTCCATCTCGGCTGAGACCGCGTCGCCAGCGGCGGGTAAGAGGTCCGGGGGCACCGCCGACAGCCCGGACACCGTGGGCGCCACCCCCAGCTCGGCGGCGAAGGCCGCGGTGAGGTCGGCGGCCAGCTCAGGAGAGAAGAACGTCCCCGGCACACTCTGTGCGATCGCCCGGCGGAGGAGCCCGGCGGCGCGCGGCATCGCGAGTAGCGCGGCGATCGATCCGGCACCCGCCGACTGTCCGAAGACCGTCACCCGGTCAGGGGCGCCGCCGAACGCCCGGATGTTGTCCCGCACCCACTCCAGCGCCGCGACCTGGTCGAGCAGTCCACGGTTGGCTGGGGCGCCCTCGATCTGGGCGAACCCCTCGATGCCGAGACGGTAGTTGAGGGTCACGACCACGGTGCCGGTCGCGGCCAGGTGCCCGGCGTCGTAGTCCGGCAGGCCGGAGTTGCCCATGGCGTAACCACCGCCGGGAATCCACACCATCACCGGGAGCTCGGAGGCCGGATCCGGTTCCGGCGTCCAGACATTGACCGTCAGCCAGTCGTCTCCGGCCGTGTCCTGAGACACCGCGAGGACGGCGGACTGCGGAGGGGGCGGGCCGTAGGCGACGGCGGGTCGCACCCCATCCCAGCCGCGCACCGGCTGCGGCGCGGCGAAGCGCAGGTCGCCGACCGGCGGCTCGGCGAACGGGATGCCGCGAAAGACCGCCAGGCCCGCCTCCCGGTTACCGCGCAGCACACCGGCCGTCGTGCGGACCTGCGGCTCGGACTCGGACGGCTTGCTGGATGCGGCCATTTCGTTTTCCTCTCTATGGCTGTGCCGCCGAGCATCCCCGCGCGCGAGATCCGGCGCAAACCATTTAGGGCCACTTCGCATCTCGCCGCACGACGGCTGATCGCAGGTTCGGGATGTCGTCGACCTGAAGAGTGCGTGGAAGAGGTGGTCAGGTGTTTCGAAGTGGCTCGCGGCGATCGCACCGATCCGCGCATTGCTTGCCGTGGTGATGGCGACGCGCGGAAGATCGTCATTGCCGGCGAAGCCGGTTGGTGCACAACAACGCTGTTCGGCACCGAGCGCGGCGGCCAGCGCCGACAGCGTAGCGGTCTCCGGTACCCGGCCCGGCGAGTTGGCCTGCCAGCGACTTGTGAGGGTCAGCGGTGCGAACGTCGGGTACCAGCCGGGCAATTCGTGCGCTGCCCGGTAGGTACCCGATGTCCGCACCGAGTGCGCGGGCAGCGGCTGTCTCGGCAGCGAAATGGGGATCGGTGCGCCGCCGGTCGAGCGGATCCATACACGAGAGCGGGGTCGGCATCGAATCATCATCCTTCGTTGCCTGTTCCGGACGCACCCACATCTTCTACAGCGATCGCCGGAATTCACCGCTCTGGTGCGGGACCAATTGCCGGTCTATAACATCACCATACGTAGATATGCGCATTTATCTATGTATGAGTCCATCGACATATCCGGTCCGTCGACGTATCCGTTCGATACTTGCCAACGGCGGCATCGATAGGGACGCACCTCTCCCGCCATGGTTGCGCGCCCGCTGATTCTGAGCCACCATCGGCCTTCACTCGCGTGGCAGACTGCGAAATATGACGACACCGGACTGGGCGGACGTAGACGACTACATCGTGAACAGCGTGGTGCGGGATCCTGCGACCGAGGCGGCCCTGGTGGCGAACGCGGATGCCGGGCTGCCCGCGATCGATGTCTCGGCGGCGCAGGGCAAGTTCTTGCATCTGCTCGCGCGGTCGACCGGGGCGCGGCGGGTTCTCGAGATCGGCACGCTCGGCGGATTCAGCACCATCTGGCTGGCCGGGGCCGTGGGGGAGCAGGGCCGCGTGATCACCTTCGAGTACGAACCGCGGCATGCGAAGGTGGCGCGGGAGAACCTGGACAAGGCAGGCGTCGGTGACCGGGTAGAGATCCGGGTGGGCGCGGCGCTGGACAATCTGCCCGTTCTGGCCGACGAGCAGCCAGAACCGTTCGACCTGGTTTTCATCGACGCCGACAAACCGAACAACGCGAACTATGTGCGGTGGGCGCTGCGGTTGACCCGCCCGGGTTCGGTCATCATCGTCGACAATGTGGTGCGCGGCGGAAAGGTGGCCGAGGCGGAGTCGACCGATCCCGCTGTGCGCGCGAGCCGCGAGTTGGTCGAATACCTCGCCGCGGAACCACGATTGGATGCGACTGTTCTCCAGACGGTGGGGTCGAAAGGCTGGGACGGATTCGTCTATGCCGTGGTCGGCGACGAATAGTCGCCCACCGGGTGACGGCGGGCCCCCGGGTCACGGGTCGTTGTCGGGCACGAACAGCGGGGTCCGCTGTCGCACGCGCGCCTCGAATCCGTCGCAGAGCGTTGCCAATCCGGCGTAGAGCAGTTCTTCGGAGGTGAGCTCGCTGACGCCCGCGCCTTCGAGGTCGGCCAGCGCGGGCGGCGGCGTCCACATCGGGCGGCCTTCGAGCAGTGCGCGCAGACCGTTGTTGGTATCGGACTCGATCCCTTTGCGGGTCAACAATTCTTGGCTGATCTGGGGTAGCGTCGCGCCGGAGATGTAATTCCAGACCGAGAACGACATCTGCATCGCTTCGCGCGGTGTGATGTCGAGTTCGCGGAATCCTTCGACAAGCCAGGCCAGGCAGGCCAGTCCGGCGGGGCCGAAGCTGTAACGGGGTGTCGCGAAGGCGAGCAGTATCCACGGGTGGTGCTGATACAGCGCCCAGTCGATTTCCGCGGCGATGCGCACTCGATCGCGCCAGGTCCACGATCGGCCCGTTGGATCGGGATAGGGGTTGAGCCGCGAGACCTCGTCGGTCATGGCGGCGAGTAGTTCGTCCTTGTTCGCCACATGTCGGTACAGCGACATCGTGCCGACGCCGAGACGGTCGGCGATACGCCGCATGGACAGCGCGTCGAGACCTTCGGTGTCGGCCAGCCCGATGGCGGTATCGATGATCGCGCCTCGGGTGAGCTTGTGCTCGGTCATCCCATGACTCACTTCCACTTCGGGGTCCGCATGCGTACACTGTACCCGGAACATGCGTACGGCGTACGCGACAGGGAAAGGGTGGACGTCCATGACACAGGTGGAGGCAGTGCGGTCTCCGGCGCCGACCGGGGCCGGTACCCGCCGCGCCTGGCTCGGTCTCGCGGTGCTGTTACTTCCGGTGCTGCTGGTGTCGATGGATATCTCGGTGCTGTTCCTCGCCATGCCGACATTGACCGTCGACCTGGATCCGTCCGCGGCGCAGCAGCTGTGGATCCTCGACATCTACGGCTTCATGATCGCGGGCCTGCTCATCACGATGGGCAACCTGGGCGACCGGATCGGGCGGCGCAATATCCTGCTCGCCGGCGCCACTGTTTTCGGGATCGCCTCCGTCGTCGCGGCCTTCGCGCCGAGCGCCGCGGTGCTCATCGCCGCGCGTGCGCTCATGGGCGTCGGCGGCGCGACACTGTTGCCGTCGAGCCTGTCACTCATCTCCGGCCTGTTCCCCGACGCGCGCGAACGCGCCGCGGCGATCGGAGTGTGGACGGCGTTCTTCGCGGGCGGTTCGGCGGTCGGCCCGATCATCGGCGGGCTGCTGCTGCACCATTTCTGGTGGGGTGCGGTATTCCTCATCAACATTCCGGTGCTGCTGATTCTGCTGGCCTTCGGCCCGTTCCTGCTCTCCGAACACCGGCCGGGCGTGCTCGGACCGCTCGATCTACCGAGCGTCGCGCTGTCCATCGGCGGCATCCTGCCGCTGGTGTATGCGATCAAACACGCCGCGGCGGAGGGAGTCGACCCGCAGGGCATTGTCATCGTGGTGATCGGCGTCGTCATCCTCGCCCTGTTCGTGCGGCGGCAGCGTCACCTCGCCGAACCGCTGCTCGACCTGCGACTGTTCCGGCGCGCCCAGTTCTCCGTCGCCATCGGCTCCAGCCTGGTCGGCATGATGTCGCTGGCCGCGCTGAGTTACCTCACCAGCGTCTACCTGCAATCGGTGACCGGACGCGACCCATTGCAGGCCGCGCTGCTCGGCGTCCCGATGGCCGCCGCGGTGTTCGTCTGCTCGGTGAGCGGCGCCAGGGTGGGGCACCGCATCGGGACTCGCGCGACCTTCGCCCTCGCCTTACTCGCCAGCGCCATGGGCAACCTGATGGTGCTCGGCGTCGGCGTCGACGGTGGTATCGCCTGGTACCTCGCGGGATCGACCATCGCCGGTGTCGGATACGGCCTTGCCTTCACCTTGGTCTCCGATGTGGCGGTGTCCTCGGTTCCTGCCGAGCGCGCGGGTTCGGCGGTCGGCATCTCCGAAACCAGCTTCGAACTCGGCAACGCCCTCGGTCTGGCACTGCTCGGTTCCCTCGCGGCGCTGATCTTCCGCTCGGGCGGCGACTACTCGCCGACCCTCGGTGAGACGATCCAGCATTCGGGCGACCAGGCGCTGATCGACTCGGCGCGCGAATCCTTCGTGCACGGAATGCATGTCGCGACGACGGTGGGCGCGGTTCTGCTCGTGGCGATGGCTGCCGTCGTCCTGGTGGCGACGGGAAGATCCGATCGCCCGGCGAGTGCGTCCGCGCACTGACGCGCCGGGCGGTAATCAGCGGCCGAAGACCGTGGACACGATGTCGGAGGCCCACCGATTCATCGGTGCGATGACAGTGCGGTAGGTCCACCGGACGGGCCGGGTGACGAGGACGTGCCAGGCGGCGGTGAGCGCGGCGAACACCGGTCGCAGGACCGTGCGGTAGACGAAGGCACACGGAATGACCACCAGGACTCCGACCACGATGGTGGCGATCCTCCAGCCGAAGAGCAGGGTGGCCCGCAACGCGCGCCACAACGGGTGCAGCACCCAGCGCCACAACGCGCGCGACGGACGGTAGACGAGCCGATCGAGGAGGAACAGGCAGACTCCGGCGAGGAATTCGATCGCCGGGCGCAATACCCGCCGCCACAGCCATCCCGCGGCGGGCCGCAGCACGCGCCGCCACAGCCATTCCTCCACCGCGCGCCGCAGCGGACGCAGGATGTAGTCGAGCAGCAGCGCCAGCACGGGGGTCAGGACCATGCCCCACAGCATGTGGTTGATGACCAGATCCCAGAGGATGTTCTTCACGAAGTACCAGGCGGGTCGGATCACCCAGTGCCACACCAGCCGGCATACCGGCTCGAGGAGATGTTCGAGGAAGTACACCAGCGCCGCGACCGTGACGCGGCCGATCAGTTTCACGCCCTCCCACGCCAGCCGCAGTGGAATGAGGATCACAACGGCGATGGCCCGCGCGATCCACTGACCGAGAGAAGCGGGGTCGGAGGATCCCCCCTGTGTCGACATCGGACCATCGTCGCTCGAATCGGCGCCTGCGGCCACCGCCGTTCTACCCGCCGCGGTGCGTAGAAATACCGGACCGCGGCGGTGCGGGGCGCGTGAACCCCTACATTTGATGGTGTGAACGAGACGCGGACCACACCCGCCGGGCGCCCGCTCGCCGAACGGGTCGCCAGTAAGCTGCTCTACCCGACCTCCCGACCGGATGCGAAATCCCTGAGCGCTGCGGTCGCGGGGCGGATCGTTCTGGTGACCGGAGCCTCGCACGGCATCGGCAAGGAGAGTGCGCGCAAGCTGGCGGCGGCGGGCGCGGAGGTGCTGCTGGTGGCGCGCTCCGGTGCGGAACTCGAGGCTCTCGCCCGCGAGATCAGGGCCGACGGCGGTGTGGCACACGTGTATCCGACCGATATGACCGATATGGACGCGGTGGCCGAACTCGGCCGCGCGGTGCTGTCCGATCACGGCCATGTCGATGTCCTGATCAACAACGCGGGCAAGTCGATTCGTCGCCCGATCGACGAATCCTATGACCGGTTCCACGATTTCACCCGCACGATCGACGTCAACTACCTCGGGCCGGTGCGGCTGTTACTGGTGCTGCTGCCCGCGATGCGTGCGCGCCGACGCGGACATATCGTGAATATGTCGACGTGGGGAGTGCTGATGCCGCCCGCCCCGCGCTGGGCCGCGTACGGAGCATCGAAATCCGCTTTCGACGTCTGGCTGCGCAGTGTCGCCGCCGAGATCGCCGCCGACGGGGTCACGACCACCTCGATCTATATGCCGCTGGTCCACACCAGGATGAGCGCGCCGACGGATTTCAGCCGGGTGCCGGGACTCACCGTCGGCGAGGCGTCGGATCTGGTCTGTCACGCCGTCGCCGCGAAGCCGCGGGATATCGCCCCGTGGTGGTCGGCTCCGGTGCGGGCGTGGACCGATCTGACCCGCACCCAGGCCCAGCGATTCATGGAGCTGACCTTCCGTCGCTGATCACCCGATCCGACGCGACTCGTTCGCCGATTCGATGATGGGCAGAGCTGTCCGGCACAGCGTGGCGACACGCCGAGGCTTAGGATCATCGGATGCGGGAGAGCGATGCGACGAGCCGGGCGATGTTGTTCGCCCTGGCCGATTCGCGTCTGCCGATCGGCGGGCATGTGCACTCCGGGAGCGTGGAGGAAGCAGTATCCAGCGGTGTGGTCCGCGATATCGCGACCGTCGAACTGTATCTGCGGCGGCGCGTGCGCACCTCGGGTCTGGTCGCGGCCTCACTCGCCGCCGCGGTGTGTTCGGGCGAGCTGGACGTGGCGCGGGCCGAAGCGGAGGCCGATGCCAGGACACCGTCCCCCGCGGCGCGGGCCGCGTCCAGAGCCCAGGGCAGGGGCCTGCTGCGTTTGGCCAAACAGTTGTGGCCCGGCCACGATTGGGCGGAACTCGGCCTTCGACCGCATCTGTCGACGGTGTTCGGCGCGGTGGGCGCGGCCTGTGGCGTCACGCCGACGGAGATCGCGGGGGTCGTCGTCTACACCACGCTGACCGGCGCGGCCAGCGCCGCGCAACGGCTGCTCGCCTTGGACCCGGCCGCCGTCGCGGCATGCACGGTGCGGCTGGCCGGGCTGTGCGACCGGACCGCCGCCGAGGCCGTCACCGAACTCGCCGCGCTGTCGGACCCACTGCAGGATGTACTCACCGAACGGCACACGCACCGTGATATGCCGCTGTTCGCCAGCTGATCCGACCCGCGCACCGAAGAAGGGAATCGTCACATGCCACCGCACCTGATCGACGGTGAACCGCACGATCATTCGCACGATCGGCCGAAACGGGAGCGCGTCCCCGGCGAGGCGCTGCGCATCGGCATCGGCGGTCCGGTCGGATCGGGTAAGACCGCGCTGGTGGCGGCCCTGTGCAGGCAGTTGCGTGCGGAACTGTCGCTGGCTGTGCTGACCAATGACATCTACACCACCGAAGACGCCGACTTCCTGCGCAAGCACGCGGTGCTGCCGGACGAGCGGATCACCGCGGTGCAGACCGGCGGCTGCCCGCATACCGCCATCCGCGACGACATCACCGCCAATCTCGACGCCATCGACGATCTCATCGCCGCGAACCCGCCGCTGGACCTGATCCTGGTGGAATCCGGCGGCGACAATCTCACCGCCACGTTCTCCTCCGGCCTGATCGACGTCCAGATCTTCGTCATCGATGTCGCGGGCGGCGACAAGGTACCGCGCAAGGGCGGGCCGGGTGTCACGTTCTCGGATCTGCTCGTCGTCAACAAGACCGACCTCGCCCCGCTGGTCGGCGCCGACCTGGGCGTCATGGAACGCGATGCCGCGAAAGTGCGCGAGGGCAGGCCGACCGCGCTGATCTCCCTCACCGCCGACCCGGCCGCCACCCCGGTACTCGCCTGGGTCCGCGAACAGTTGCGTGTCGCGAACGAGTCGGCCGAATCAGCCGTTGCGCACTGAGTTACGAATCGTCGCGTGCCTCGGCGCGTTACCGCGGATCGACGCGAACGGCGGGCTGTCGGCTCGCCGCACCGCGCGCGACACGGTGCATCTGATCGGCACGGCCGCCACACCGCTCGGTGGCGACGAACTCGACATCACGATTCTGGTCGGGCCCGGCGCGCGTCTGGTGGTGCGCTCGGTGGCCGCGAGCATCGCCCTGCCCGGCCCCGCGACGACATTCTCCTCGTCGCACTGGCATTACGAGGTGGGCGCGGGCGGCAGCCTCGATGTCGACGCGGAACCGATGATCGTCGCGGGCGGCGCCGACCACCACACCCGCACCACGGTGCGCCTGGCCGCCGACGCCGCGATCCGATTCCGCGAGCGCGTCCAGATCGGCCGCTCGGGCGAGGAGGCGGGACACTGGCGCGGCGACCTGATCGCCGATGTGGCCGAAACCCCGCTCCTGCGTCACCGTCTCGAACTGGGGGAGGGCGGCGTCTCCGACGATGCGATCGCCGCCCCGCGCGCGCTCGACAGTGAACTCGTCTACCCCGACGATCGGCCCGCGTTCACCGATGGGCTTGTCACCTCACGGCTGCCATTGGCGGCGGGGGGCACGCTGTTCACGAGGGTGGGCAGAATTCTCGCCGCGGATCGGTCCGGTACTCCCGCCGCCGAACCGCGTCGCGCCGCCGTCGTTCCTCGCTGAGGTCCGATCTCGCGTCGCGGATCACCGATACCGGCCTGTGCGGCGCGTTTCGGAAGGTATCGGCGAATATCGTGTGGCACGGTGTTCTGTATTCCGATTCCACCGCGAAATATTCTGGATCAGCATTTGCGGAATGGGAATCGCCGCACGCGGAGCAACATTCTCGGCACCCGGGTCTGCCTTTTCGTTCCGATGAATATGCGTTCGGCGCGTGAATTCTGGCGAGGTCGAAAGTGCCGCTGATTCGCGCTGGCCAGGCGGTGTAGGAGCGCGCCGTGCCGGAATCGGTCGATGACGAATCCGGTCGTGCGGAGTTTCGTCTTCCGGTAACCGAATCGGGTGTCGATGGCATGCCACCGCGGGTGATCGGGCTGTGGGGCGGGAGTGCGGCCTATGTGGCTGTCGACTGCGGCCGTGCGAACGCAATATTGCGTGCTCTGTGCCGAACATGGGATTTCGTCGAGTTCGGTCGCGGTGTATGGATCGTTTTCGCACCTCCGCCTCCGAAGTTGTCGTGGCCATCGGAGCTCACGTGGCCGTGAGCCCGATACTCGTGCGGTTCCACGACCTTCGCTCAACCCTCGACCATTGCTTGATACCAGGGGTGGCGGATCGGCTCGCGGGTACGGTCGCCGCCCGGCCGGTGTGGCCGAGTCGTACGCCGGGGGTATTGCGACCGGATCGGATACCGAAAGGTATTAAAACCGTTCGGTATTCAATGGCGTGGACCGCTGCGTTGTCGAGAGATATCGATACCGGAAGGTTTTCTTGGTCCGGTTGCTGGGAAAATGCTTTGTGCGTCAGGAATTCTCCGTAGATTCCTTTACACGCGTCGTGGGCATTGTGTAGCGTCTCGAACCCTGAAAACCTTTACAGGACAGGGCCGGAGCGCGGTGATCGGAATAGACGGCTTCCTGCAACGCATCATGGAGATTCCGGGTGCCGGCAGCGTGACGCTGGTGGATGGCGCGAGCGGTCTGGCGATCGCCGCGGCGGGCAGGCACGAATTGGTGGACCAACACGAGGACGCGGCAGCGACCACGGATGTGATACGCGCGGTGGTCGGCTGTCCGGCGTTGACGACTGCTCGCGAAGGTGACGACATCACCGAACTCATCGTCTGCGGCACCCTCGGATACCACCTGCTGAATCCGGTGCCCGGCGATTTCGACGGCCGATTGTTCGTCCACGTCGTCTTCGACGGCGATACCGGGAATCTGGCGATGGCGCGGTTCCACCTCCGAGGCATCCTCGCCGATTTCGCCGAGGTCGGTCATGGGCGTTGAGCTCGCGGGCGAGTTGCGGCGGTTGGAACGGGAAGGACGGACCGGAATACTTCGCGCGGGCGACGGCGCGTTCTACTTCGCGGGCGGCGCGATCGCCTTCGTCGATTGCAGACGAACCACCGGGTTGGACCGGCTGGTCGTGGACTCGGGGGTTGTCTCCGCCGAGGACTGGCATCGTGCCGGTGCCGGTGAAGCGGCCGAACTGATCGGCCGCCCCCGGCTGGAGGCGCTGGCGGTGTTGTCGGTGTACGACGCCGCCTACTTCCTTCTCGCCTCGCCTGTCGTTCCCGAGTTCCGGCCCGCGCCCCCGCATTGGCTGGCTCCGGTATGCCGCATCCCGGTGCGAGAACTGGTGCGCGAATGCGCGCGCAGAGGCGATCCGAAATCCGGGCCGTGGCCCGCGGAGCTGGTGGATCGGGCACCCGTTGTGCCGGTCCGGGGACCCCGCCGACGTCGCCGGGTGCTGTCCTGCGGTCACGCCGAAGTGCTCGCCGCCGCGGATTCGCGTCGCAGCGTGGTGGGTATCGCCCGCGAACTCCGCCGCACCACCTACGGCTGTCTGGTCGCGGTACGAGAACTGACGGCGGCCGGACTGATCGAGGTACCCGTGCCTCGGGCGGCGACCGATGCCGAGGTCGCCGCGTCGCCGAACGACGAGCAGTTCGATACCGCGCGGGTGATCGCCGGGCAGGTCGCGCGGGGAAGGGTTGTGGCGACTCCGCTGCCGCGACGCCGAATGCGTTCGGCGATACCGGAATCCGCTCACGACCGGTGGGAACCGGTCGACCGCGACGTGCTGACCCGCATCGTGGCGGCGCTGGAGGAGCTCGCGTGACCCCGCGGAGAACACTGCTCGGCGATCTGATGGGAAGGCTGACGTTACCGGCTGGCGACCACCGCGCACGGCGACGGATTCCACGAGGTCGTGGTGCGCGGCACGGGAGGGCACGTGGTCGTCTACGCCGCCGGTTGGACCTCGCTGACCGTGCTGGCCGGACCCGAGGCCGATGTCGGCAGGGTCCACCTCGAGTCGCGCCCGGTGGCACGAACGATCGCGGACCATCTCACGGTCGGGTCGCGCGATTCCCGCAAAGAAATGACGAACACCGATGGTGAGAAAGGAATCGGCATGTCCAATATGGATCTGTCACTCGAGAACATGATGGTGATCGACGGCGCGCTCGGCGCCGCGGTCGTCGACTACAACAGCGGTATGGCGCTGGGGACGCTTGGCAGTTCCAAGGCCCTCGACCTCCAGGTCGCCAGCGCGGGCAACACCGAGGTGATGCGGGCGAAGATGCGCACCATCGAGCAGCTCGGGCTGAACGAGGACATCGAGGACATGCTGATCACGCTGTCCGGCCAGTACCACATCATCCGCCCGATGACCGGCCGGAAATCCAAGGGACTGTTCCTCTACCTCGCGCTGGACCGCAACCGGGCGAATCTCGCGCTGGCACGCCACCGTCTGAGGGGTATCGAGGAGGAGTTGGAAGTGTGATCAGTCCGCGCGTCACAGGCCGGACTCGGACGACCCGACAACGGTGATCGCGTCGCGGGTCGTCCGTGCGAGTCGGTACGGACGGATCACCCCGCGCGGCGGTCGGCGGCCTTCTCCGCGGCGGTCCGCCCGTTCTCCGCGGGCGGCGCGCCGAGCGCGGCCGCGAGTTCGTCGGCGTCCTCCTGATCGGCTTGGACCGCTTCGACCGCGAGCCGGGCGAAGACCCACTGCTCGGTGGCGGCCATCTGGCCTCGGCTGCGGCCGAGGAATGTCACGAACCACTGGATGACGGTGATGATGCGACTGCGGTAACCGACGAGGTAGTACAGGTGCAGTGCCAACCAGGCCAGCCAGGCGATGAATCCGCCGAATTCCAGCTTGCCGATCTGGCATACGGCGCTGAAGCGCGACACCGTGGCCATACTGCCCTTGTTGAAATAGCTGAATGGCTTACGATCTTGCGGCGCTTGGCCTTTCAGTCCGGCCTTGATCTGCTTGGCCGCGTAGGTGGCGCCCTGGATCGCGCCTTGGGCCTGGCCGGGCACATTCGGCACCGACATCAGATCGCCGACGACGAAGACGTTCGGGTGGCCCTTGATGGTGAGGTCGGGCTCGACGATGACGCGTCCAGCGCGATCGGTCGTCGTGCCGTCGGAACGCTCGGCGAGCATCTTGCCGAGTGGGCTGGCCTGTACCCCCGCCGACCACACCTTGCACGAGGATTCGATGCGGCGGATCGTGCCGTCGGCATCCTTCACCGTGACGCCGTGCGCGTCGATATCGGTCACCATGGCGTTGAGCTGGATCTCGACGCCCATCTTCTCCAGGCGCCGCTGCGCTTTGCTGCCGAGTTTGGGCCCCATCGGCGCGAGTACCGCGCCCGCGCCCTCGATGAGGATGACGCGCGCGTCGCGTGGATCGATGTTGTGGAAGGTGCCTTCCAGCGTGCGGTCGGAGAGTTCGGCGATCTGACCGGCCAATTCGACGCCGGTCGGACCCGCGCCGATCACCACGAAGGTGAGCAGGCGGTCCCGCATTTCCTGGGTGGTGGCCAGTTCGGCGCCTTCGAAGGAGCCGAGGATGCGCGCCCGCAACTCGAGCGCGTCATCGATGGTCTTCATGCCGGGCGCATAGGTGGCGAACTTGTCGTTGCCGAAGTACGACTGCTGCGCGCCGGTGGCGACGATGAGGCTGTCGAAGCCGGTGACGGTGTTCTGATTCAGCATCCGCGACGTGACGGTCTTGGATTCGAGGTCGATATCGATGACATCGCCGAGCAGTACCCGAGCGTTCTTCTGTTTGCGCAGCACCAGCCTGGTGGCGGGCGCGATCTCGCCGACCGAGAGGATTCCGGTGGCGACCTGGTAGAGCAGCGGCTGGAAGAGGTGAGTGGAAGTCTTGGAGATCAGGGTGACGTCGACGTCGGCGCGCTTGAGATGCTTGGTGCCGAACAGGCCACCGAATCCCGATCCGATCACCACCACCCGGTGACGATGGGTCTCGACATCCTGTGTGCTCATCGTCGTGCTCCTAGACAGACCTGGGGTTCGTCCCCGGCGGACGGTTTCCTGACCCGACCAACGGTAGTCGGCTCGATTCGGACCGGCACGACGAGATCCCGGTTCGTGATCTTCGGCTCCCCGACCGCCGCACCGAAGACCGCGAATCCGGCCGTGCGCGGTGCGGCGCACGTACGGCCGGATTACGGGGATTCCCCCGAGGGATTCAGCGTCCCGCGAGCAGCATCTGCGCGACCTTGGTGTCGGTGTCGGCGCCCTCGGTGTAGCCGCCGTCTGGGCCGAGCGAACTCATGATGGCGAGTGTGTAGCGTTCGCCCGGTCCGGCGAAGCCGACCGAGTTGACAACCCAGCCGCCCTGTTCGGCGGACCAGCCGTTCTTCAGGCCGGGACGCATCTGCGCGCCAGCGCCCCAGACGCCCCAGTGCTGGTTGTAGTCCACCGATCGCATGCGATCGACCAGGTAGGCCCTGTCGTCGGGGTGCAGGTGATCGAGCGCGTAGACCATCAGCCGGTCGAGGTCGGCCGCGGTGCATTTCTGGAACGACCAGTCCGGGTAGAGCGCGGTATTGGTCGGCTGCGGGACCAGCGAGGACATGCCATTGGCGCGGAAGGCGTTGTTGAACGCCATCCGGTCGATGCCCGCGTACTTGTTCCACAGGACGTCGGTGGCCTGATCGTTGGAGGTCGCCAGCATGGACTCCATGAGGCCGCGATCCTCCGGGCCGAGCGCGATAGCGCCGACCCTGGCGCGATTGAGCAGATCGACCGCGATCGCCAATTTGATGGTGGAGGCCGTCCACACCGACTGCTCGGCGTTCTCGTTCGCGTAGATCCCGCCGCCGACCCGGTCGCGCAGGACATATCCGGTGACGCCGGGACGGGTGCGCAGATAATTGTCCACCGCATCGATGCGCTGACTCATATCGCAGTCGAATCCCGGCAGGCACCCGCGTGCGGGCGCGAGCGGCACCGCCTCGGCTCTGGTTAGACCAGAAGCGGGAACCAACGCGGGGGCGCTCGACAGCAGAATCGCGGCGGAGGCGAGGACACAGGCGGATGCGGCCACACGGGACGGTGTCCGGGTGGCGGCCGAGGGGTAACGCACGAGGGACCACGATGGCACATCGGCGCGCCTGGCGCACGTCTTCGAGGTAGAGCGTCCGCTGTGCTACCGAAGATCGTTGCGCATTGCACCGCAGCCGGTTTCGCTCCGCGTGGTTCAGCGGAACGCGGCGAGCAACTCCTCGACGGTGCGACCGTTGAGACGGTAGCAGTGCGCGAAGGCTTCCGCGTGGTTCTCGCGCGGCCAGGTGTGTAGGACGACGGTCCTGCCGTAGAAACCGGAGTTGACCAATTCCCATCGGTCACCGATCCGGCGGACCGTGAAACCACCACGTGGCACCAAGGGAATCACCCTCGTATCCATGAAACGCGAAACCAGCCTTTCGATCCAGCTCTGTCGCCCTCCCCGGGGCAGCACTGTCGCATACCGGGCGCGGACCGACGACGTGACACGGCCGTGTAGCGCGTTCTCCTGTGGCCCATGTCACTTTCGCGCGGGATGGGGCGGCTCGGTTGCGCGAAGGTCGCTGGCGTATAAACAACCAATGCCGCTGCACATCCACCGGGCCGAGCGCGCCGACGCCCTGGCGGACGGGCTCGCCGCGCTGCTGGCGACGCCGCTCGCGGATCCGTTCGCGGCCGAGGTGGTCGCGGTGCCGGCCAAGGGCGTGGAACGGTGGCTGACCCAGCGTCTGTCCGGTGTGCTCGGCGTGTCCGCGCGCGATGGCGCGCGGGACGGCGTCGCGGCGAATATCGCGTTCCCGTCGCCGTCCGCGCTGGTCGCGGCGGTACTCGCGGCAGCGGGCGGCATACGGCCGCAGGATGATCCGTGGGCGCAGGAGCGGGTGGTGTGGGCGATGCTCCGGGTCATCGACGCGGCCGTGGCCGAGCCGTGGGCCGCGGTATTGGCGCGGCATCTGGGCGCGACGGACCCCTCGGGCCGAGATCATCGCCTCGGCAGGCGTTACTCCACCGCCGCGCACCTGTGCGGGCTCTTCGACAGTTACGCGGCCCAGCGTCCGGCGTTGATCACCGAGTGGGCGGCGGGGGTGGAGGGGGCCGATACCGACGGCGCGGGCCGTCCGGTGCCGGAGGATCTGCGGTGGCAACCGGAGTTGTGGCGGCGGCTGCGCGCCGAGATCGGCGCGCCGAGTCCGGCCGAACGCCTCGCGCCCGCGTGCGCCCGAGTGCGGGCCGAACCCGAGATCGTCGAACTGCCGCAACGGATTTCGCTGTTCGGTGTAACCCGGTTGCCCGCGGATCAGCTCGCGGTGCTCGACGCCGTCGCGGGGTCGCGGGATGTGCACGTGTGGCTGACCCACCCGAGCCGGGCCATGTGGTCGGCCCTGGACGGGCTGCCCGCCGCGAAGACACGCGCGCGGGACATCACCGCGACCCCCGTGCGTCATCCGTTGCTGGCCGGCCTCGCCCGCGACGTGCGCGAATTGCAGCAGCGGCTCTCGGCGGTCGCGGACAGCGATGATTACGTGGGCGACGCCGAGCCGTCTTCGGGGCGGGCCGCCGAATCTGATTCCGGTGCCACCGATTCCGCGGCGCCCGGAGGCTTGCCGACTCTGCTGAGCGCGGTGCAGACCGATATCCGCGACGACCGGTGGCCGCCCCGGCCCGGCCACGCCGGGGACGACAGCCTGCGGATTCACGCGTGCCACGGTCCGACCCGGCAGGTCGAGGTGCTGCGGGAAGCGCTGCTCGGACTGTTCGCCGCCGATCCGACTCTCGAACCGCGCGATGTCCTCATCATGTGTCCCGAGGTGGAGGTCTACGCACCGCTGGTGCGGGCCGCCTTCGGGTCGCGATCGGCCGAATCCGCCGGCGATCCGGCGCATCCGGCGCAGCTGCTGCGCGTGCGGCTCGCCGATCGCGGGCGCGGTGTCACCAATCCGCTGCTCTCGGTGATCGCGGTACTGCTCGAACTCGCCGACGGCCGGGTGACGGTGACCCAGGTGCTGGATCTGGCGTCCTCCGAAACCGTCCGCAGGCGTTGCGGATTCGATGACGACGGCATCGAGCGGCTGCGGGAGTGGGCGGCCGAATCCGGTGCGCGGTGGGGGATCGGTCAGCGGCAACGTCAGGCGTTCGGGCTGGCCGATTTCGGGCAGAACACCCTCAACGGCGCGGTTGACCGGATCCTGTTGGGAGTCACCGCCGACGAAACCACCGAAGACTGGCTGGATCTGGCGCTCCCGCTCGGCGATGTCGACAGCAATGACGTCGACCTGGCCGGACGTTTCGCGGAATTCATCGACCGGCTCGCGGTCTGCCTGCGCGACCTGCGCGGGCCGAGACCCGCCCACGAGTGGGCCGTCGTCCTGGGTCGCGCGCTCGATCTGCTCACCGATGTGCCCGAGAGTCAGGCGTGGGTCAGGGCGGAGGCCCGGCGTGAACTCGCCGCCGCGACCGAACACGCGGGCGACGCGTCGCTGCGGCTCGCGGATATCGGCGTGCTGCTGGCCGGGCGGCTCGCGGCCAGGCCGACCCGTGCGAATTTCCGCACCGGCGAACTTACCGTCTGCACCATGGTGCCGATGCGGTCGGTGCCGCACCGGGTGGTGGTACTGCTCGGGCTGGACGACGACCTGTTCCCGCGCGCGGGCGGGGTGGACGGCGATGACGTCCTCGCCCGCGATCCGCTTGCCGGGGAAAGGGATTCCCGCAGCGAGGACCGTCAACTGCTGCTGGACGCGATCATGGCGGCGGGGGAGAAGCTGCTGCTGTTGCATACCGGCGCGGATCCGGTCAGCGGCGCGTACCGGCCACCGGCGATCCCGGTGGCGGAACTGCTGGACGTGCTGCGCGGCTATGTCGGCGACAATATGTCCGAAGTGGTGGTCCGCCATCCGTTGCAGAGTTTCGATCGTCGCAACTTCCGCGCCGAACGTCCCTTCAGTTTCGACACGGCCGCACTGGCGGGCGCGGAGGCGGCCGGTCGACCGGCGCGCCCGCGCCCGGCGTTCCTACCGGAGCCGTTGCCGGCGCCGGAACCCGGCGATGTGGCCCTCGCCGACCTGATGTCGTTCGTCGAACATCCGATTCGCGCCTTCCTCTGGCAGCGGCTCGGCCTGCGGGTACCCGAACACGAGGAGGATATCGCCGACCGGCTTCCGATCGAATTGGACGGACTCGCCAAATGGGAGCTGGGCGAACGCATGCTGGCCGCGCGACTCACCGGCGCGGACCCCGCTGGGCTGCGTGCCGCTGAATGGCGTCGCGGTGTCATTCCACCGTTCGCGCTCGGCGGGGCCGTGCTCGACGAGGTCGAGCGCACCGTGGACAAACTGGTGCGCGCGTCGGCGGCCGACTATCAGGCCCAGGCGCGGGCGGTGGATATCGCGATCGACCTCGGTAACGGTCGCAGGCTCACCGGCACCGTGCCCGAGGTGCGCGGTGAAACCCTGGTGCGCACCACCTATTCGCGGCTGGCCCCCAAACACCGGATCGCCGCCTGGGTCTCGGTGCTCGCGCTCGCGGCGACCGAGGATCGCTGCTGGCAGGCCGTCACCACCGGTCGCGGCCAATTCAGCCGTCCCGCATGGCGTTGCGCGCTCACCGCGCCTTCGGCGCCCGCGGCCGTGGAATTGCTGCGCGAACTCGTCAGGCTGCGGGACGCGGGTTTGACCGAACCCTTGCCGATCGCGCCGACGGCCACCGCCGCGTATGCCGAACGGCGTTTTCGCGGCGCGAGTACCGAGGAGGCGTTCGCCGCGGCGGAACGCGAATTCAACGGCGGCCCCAACGGTCCCGGCAAATTCGGCGATCACACCGACCGGCACCTGCGCTACATCTGGGGAACGGCCCCGCGTCTCGACGACCTCTCGGCCGTTCCCGCACCCGCGGGCGAACCCGGTGAGCGCACCCGCTTCGGCGCACTCGCCCGCCGTCTGTGGGCTCCGCTGCTGGCCGCCGAGACCCAGGGCAGCCCATGATCGGGCACCGCGATATGAACGGCTACGGCGACGCGCGGCCCGCGTCCCCGGATCCGCGGTCGTCGCGCAGTAGGCTGTGCGCGGCTCGGGGGCTGGCGGTAGACGGTGGAAGTCGGGGATCGGCATGACGGTGCAGGACGCGGAATTCGCGTCGCGGGCGCTCGGCGTCGCGGAGCCGTTCGATCCGTTCGGCCCGCTGCCCACCGGAACCACCGTACTGGAGGCGAGCGCGGGAACCGGTAAGACGCATGCGATCGTCGGACTCGCGGTGCGCTATGTCGCCGAGGTCGGCATCGATATCTCGCAACTGCTGCTCGTCACCTTCAGCCGGGCGGCGACCCAGGAATTGCGCGAACGAGCCAGGGACCGGTTCGTGAGCGTCGCCGCCGCGCTGACCGATCCGGAGGCCGCGCGCGGGTGCGCCGACGACCTCGTTCGTCATCTGGCGCAGGTCGACGCCGAGCAGGTGTGGCGCAGGCGTGCGCGACTGCTGGTGGCGCTGTCGGATTTCGACGCGGGCACCATTGTCACCACCCACAGCTTCTGTCAGCGCATGCTCGACGAACTCGGCCTGGCGGGCGAGCACGATCCGGGCTCCCGACTGGTCGACACCGTCGACGAACTGGTCCGTACCGTCGCCGACGATCTGTACCTGCACCGCTACGCCCGTGCCGAACCGCCGTTCTCGCTCAAAGACGCGCATATCCTCGCGCTGGCGGCGGTGAACGATCGGCACGCCGCGCTGATACCCCAGGGCGAGGGACGGGCGGGCGAACGGGCGGCGTTCGCGTCCGCGGTGCGCGTCGAGACCGAGCGACGCAAGCGGCTGGCCGGATTGCGCGATTTCGATGATCTGCTGGTGCTGCTGCACGACGTACTGGCCGACCCGGTGCACGGCGAGCGCGCGTGCGCGCGAATCCGGAACCGCTACCGGGTCGCTCTCGTCGACGAATTCCAGGACACCGATCCGCTCCAGTGGGACATTCTGCGCCGGTCGTTCCACGGTCACACCACCACGGTCCTGGTCGGCGACCCGAAACAGGCCATCTACGCCTTTCGCGGCGCGGAGGTGATCAGTTATCTCGATGCCGTCGCCCACGCCGACAGCCGCCGCGACCTCACCACCAACTGGCGCAGCGACGCGGGACTGCTGGCCGCGCTCGACCACCTCTACGGTGGCGCGGCGCTCGGCCATCGCGACATCACGGTGTATCCGATCGCCGCGACCAGGCCATGGAGCCGCCTGTCCGGCCCCGCTGGACTCCGCACCCCGCTGCGGATACGCTGCCTGCCCCGCACGGGCGCTGGTCCGCTGAACAAATCCGGGTTTCCCGTGGTGGGGCGTCTGCGGGCCAAGGTCGCCGACGATCTGGCCGCCGATATCGTCCGGCTGCTCGAATCGCAGACGCGCATCGACGCCGCAGTCACGATCGAAACGGGGGCAGCGCACGGCGTCGCGACATCCGAGGACGGCTCGACGAATCGCCGGATCGGTCCCGGTGATATCGCCGTCCTGGTACGCACCCGATCCCAGATCGAGGTGGTGCGCGCGGCATTGGATCGGGTCGGCGTCGCCTCGGTCCTCGCCGGCGGCACCAGTGTTTTCGCCACCCCGAGTGCCACCGACTGGCTCTGGCTGCTGCGGGCACTCGAGCAACCACACCGATCGGATCGGGTCCGGCTGGCGGCCTGCACCCCCATACTCGGGGTGAGCGCCGCCGATATCGATAGCGGCGGAGCCGATCTGGTCGGCCGCGTGAGCGCCCAGTTGCGCGACGCGGCACGGCTTTTCGCCCGCGCCGGATTCGCGGCGGTTTTCGAGAAGTTGTCCGCGGAGGCGAATCTCGCGCACCGATTGCTGACCGTCGAGAACGGCGAACGGCAGTTGACCGATCTGCGTCATATCGCGCAGCTGCTGGACCAGGTCGCGCTCGCCGAGGGTTTCGGGCTCACCGCGTTGACACGGTGGCTCGGCGACCGGGTGCGCGATCCGGCCTCCGGCAGCGTCGCCGATCGCAGTCGTCGTCTCGACCGCGATGCCGCGGCGGTGCAGATCGCGACCGTGCACGCCAGTAAGGGACTCGAATTCCCGCTCGTCTACCTGCCTTTCGCGTGGGACAGCGCGAAGAACCCGAATCCGCCGACCCTGCTGTTCCACGACGAGAACGGCGCGCGGGTGCTCGACGTCGGCGGCCAGGACGCCGCCGGATACGCCGAACGCAGACAGCGCGCCGAGGCCGAGGAGGCAGGGGAGGAACTGCGGCTGCTCTATGTCGCACTGACCAGGGCGAAATGCCAGGTCGTCGCGTGGTGGGCGCCCGCGGTCACCACCGCGGCCGCACCGCTGCACCGCATGATCTTCGGTCGACCCGACGGCGGCGATGCGGTGCCGAACCGGGCATCCGTGCCAGTGGATACCGTTGCCGTACAGCGACTGTCGGCCTGGGCGGCGTCCGCGGCCGACGCCGTGTCGGTGACCGCGGTCGACACCCCCGATACCGTGGAGATCCGGCGGGTGCGCACCGAGGTCGCGACCGGCGAGCTCGCCGCGGCGCGGTTCGATCGCGTCATGGATCAACAGTGGCGGCGCACCTCCTACTCGGCATTGACCGCGGGGGCGCACGAATTCGTCACCGACAGCGAGCCCGAGGACGAACGCGGCCCCGGTGACGAACCCGCCGAGGCGCCGATCCTGGAGGAGGAGCCGGTCGCCGGTGCGCCGTCACTGATGAACACACTGCCCTACGGCGCGGAATTCGGCACGCTTGTCCACGGCGTCCTCGAACGCATCGATACCGACGCCGCGGATCTCGACACCGAGGTACACGCCCGGTGCCGCGACGCCGTCGAGGAGTCGATGGCCGATTTCGATCCCGCGCTGCTGGGTTCCGCGCTGCTCGCCGTTCTGCGCACCCCGCTCGGCTTCGGCTGTCTCGCCGATATCCCCGGGCGAGATCAACTCGCCGAACTCGAATTCGAACTGCCGCTGGCCGGCGGCGACGTACCGGCGTCGCGACTGTCGACGCTGCGCCGGATCGCGGAGCTGCTGCGCGAACATCTCGGCCACGGCGATATCTTCCACACCTACGCCGACCAGGTCGAAAACCTGGAGGACACCCCGCTGCGGGGATATCTCACCGGCAGTATCGATGCGGTGCTGCGCGTCACCGGCAACGGGCGATTCGTCATCGTCGACTACAAGACCAACCGGCTCGGCGCGGGTGATCTGACTGTCGACCATTACACCCGCGAGCGGATGGCAGCCGAAATGCTGCGCTCGCACTACCCGCTCCAGGCCCTGCTGTATTCCGTTGCCCTGCACCGCTATCTGCGCTGGCGGCTGCCCGGATACGATCCGGAACGGCATCTGGGAGGCTGCGCGTACCTGTTCGTGCGCGGCATGATCGGCCCGCGGACTCCGGCCGGATGCGGTGTCTTCGACTGGAATCCGCCGCCCGCGCTCATCACCGCCCTGTCGGATCTGCTCGCCGGGGACGCGCCGTGAGCGCCACCGTGGCCTGTGCTTCGCAGGAACGGATGCGGCGCGGTGTCGAAAGCGTAGTCCTGGGATTCGGGGCGAGACGGAAGATGAGGGTGCGCCGGTGACGTCCATCCAGGTGGCGCAGCGCGGTACCGGATTGCTGCGGAGCTTCAACGAGGCCGGAGTGCTGTCGGCGGCGGATGTGCACGTAGCGATCCGATTGGGCAGGCTGGGGCGTGAGACGGCGGAAGAGGTGCTGTTCGCCACCGCGCTCGCGGTGCGCGCGGTGCGCTCCGGGTCGGTCTGCCTCGAGCTGTACCGGATGCGCGATATCGGTGTCGACGCCGACGAGAACCGGGATGCCGCGACGGGTGTCGATCCGGCGACGCTGCCGTGGCCCGATATCGAGGCGGTGGTCTCGGCGCTGCGGGTGAGTCCGCTCGTCATCGGGGGCCCCGGCGGCCCGCTCACACCACTGCGGCTGGTACCAGCCCAGGCCGGTGACGACGCGGGCCCGCTGCTCTACCTGGATCGGTATTTCCAGCAGGAGCAGACGATCCGCAGGGTGCTCACGGAACGGGCGGGCCACCATCCGGCCGTCGACCCCGATATCGTCGGCCGGGAACTGGATCGCCTCTTCGACGGCCCGCAGGGGATCGCGACCGATCGCCAGCGACTCGCGGCGGCGCTGGCCGCGACGCACTGGACCACGGTGGTCGCCGGCGGACCCGGCACCGGCAAAACGCATACCATCGCCCGCATCCTGGCATTGCTCGACGCGCATCAGAAGGCGAATCCCAAAGCGCCCGCGCTGCGTATCGCGCTGGCCGCGCCGACAGGCAAGGCCGCGGCCCGGCTGCAGGAGGCGGTGCGCGAACAGGCGGGCGTGCTCGGGCTGCCCGAACTCACCGCCGCCACCCTGCACCGGCTGCTCGGCTGGCAGCGGGGCCGCAACACCCGTTTCCGCTATCACGAGTTCAATCGGCTGCCCTACGACGTGATAGTCGTGGATGAGACGTCGATGGTCTCGCTGACCATGATGAGCAGTCTGCTCGCGGCGCTGCGCCCGGATACCAGGGTGGTACTCGTCGGTGATCCGGATCAGTTGGCGTCGGTGGACGCGGGCGCGGTACTCGCCGATCTCGTCGCGGGGCCGGTGGTGGGAGAGCCGAATCCGATCCTGGATCGGATCCTCGGCGCGGATTCGCCGGAATCCGCGACGCGGGATCGAGATGCCGAGGCGCTGTCGGCGTTGGAATGGACACGGCTGCGCGGCGGCATCGTCCGGTTGACCCGTGGTCGTCGTTTCGGCGGCAAGATCGCCGAACTCGCCGTCGCGGTCCGGGCGGGCGACGCCGATGCGGCCCTGGAGCTGTTGCGCGCGGGCGGACCCGAACTCTCCCTGTGCGCACCCGAACAGACGAGAGCCGTCCGTGCCGATGTCGTGGCCGCGGCGCGCGCGGTGACGACCGCGGCGCTCGCGGGCGATGCGGCGGGGGCGCTCGCCGCGCTGGAATCGCATCGGCTGCTCTGCGCGCACCGGCAGGGCCCGTTCGGCGTCGAACGGTGGGACCGGATGGCCGCGGAATGGGCCGCGGCGGGCGGCGCCGGCCCCGAATCCCATCTGGCGCCCTGGTATCCCGGCCAGCCGCTGCTCGTCACCGCCAACGACCACGAGGCCCGCATCTACAACGGCGACACCGGTGTCATCGTGCGTCTCGCGGACGGCTCACTGCGGGCGGCCCTGCAACGCGGCAGCATCCCCTATCTGGTGCATCCCACCCAATTCCCGGCCGTGGTCACGGTTTTCGCGATGACCATCCACCGCAGCCAGGGCAGCCAGTACGACACGGTCTCGGTGGTGCTGCCCGAACCGGAATCCACCCTGCTGACCAGGGAATTGCTCTATACGGCGATCACGAGGGCTCGCCGCCACGTCCGCGTGATCGGTACCGACGAATCCATTCGCGACGCGATCGCGCGCCGGGTGCTGCGTGCGAGCGGACTGTCCCGTCGCGGCGCGCAGGAGCCGGTCGCCACCTGGTGAGCCGCGTTCAGCGCACGTCGAAAAGACGTGCGGCGTTCCGGTAGCAGACCTGCCGAATCCAGTTGTCGCCGAGATCGAGCCGCTCCAACGCGGAGACCGAATGCCGGTACGGGTAAGGGATATTCGGGAAATCGCTGCCGAAGAGGATGCGATCGCCGAAATAGCGCAGTCGCCCGCGTTCGGTGGTCGGGTAGGGTGCGTCCGCTTCGCTGAAATCGGTCCAGACCATGGTGGTATCGAAGTGGACGCCCGCGTATTCCTGGGCCAGGTCGAGGAATTCGGAATATTCGGGAGTGCCCATATGGGCGATGATCAATCGCAGCCGTGGAAAGCGTCGCAGCAGAGCGGCGATGGGCTCCGGTCCGGTGTAGGTACCGGGGGCCGGTCCCGACCCGCAGTGCACGATCGCCGGGACGCCGCTGTCCTCCAGCATGCCCCATACGGGGTTGAGCAGGGGATCGCCCGGATGGAAATCACCGACCTGGATATGCACCTTGAACACGCGCGCGCCCCGCTCGATCGCGGCTTCGACATAGCTGTCCGCACCGTGTTCCGGATAGAAGGTCGCGGTATGCAGGCAGTCCGGCGTCCGTTCGGCGAAATCGGCGGTCCACTCGTTCAACCACGCCGCCATATCGGGTTTGTGCGGGTACACCAGCGCGGTGAACGCGCGGACGCCGAAGTCGCGCAACGTCTTCAGGCGCGCGGGTTCGTCATCGCGATAGCTGATCGGCCACGCCCGGCCCGTCATCGGACCCACCGAATCGAAATACGCCCACACCTTGCGCAGCACCTGCTCGGGCATGAAATGAGTATGGACGTCGATGATTCCGGGCAGGTCGAGCCTGGCGCGGAAATCGGCGAAATAGGCGTTGTCCTCGCCCCGGTCGGTCATGACACCTCCTGCCGGGCGGGCGGATGGACCGCCCGCGCGAAATCGCCGATCCGGGCGATCAGCCGATCGAAGAAGGCCACCGGATCGGTCCCGATCACGATGTCGGCGTTGGGTTGCCTGCCCCACATGCCCGCCCAGTCGGCGACCGTCGTCGCCCGGGTGAGCGTTCCGGTCAACTCCACGTCGACCGTCGCGGGCCGCAGCACCGCGAGGCCGGGATCGATGGCCACCGCGGCGGCGAACGGATCGTGCATATGCGCGAGGTAACCCTGATCGTGGTGGCGATGGAATTCGAAGTAGAACCGGACCGCGTCATCGATGTGGCGCACCACCGGATTGGGTGCGCTGGAACGCAGTCCGTCGGGATCGCGCGCCGAGATCGGGTCGACGGGCGGGCAACCGGCCCGCTCCGCGAGCCTGCGCAGGTGTTCGGGAAACATCTCGATGGTCTCGGTGATGTCGAGGGCGCAGATGATCGGTCGGCGATCGGCGGGCGCGGCGGAGAAGGCGTCGAAAACCTCCTTGGCGGCCTCCGGGTCGACGTGCACGTTCCATTCGTTGGTCGGTGTGGTGTTGCCGGGGTGGTTGAACGCACCGCCCATCACCACCAGTCGCCGCAGCAGGGTCGGCAGGTCCGGCTCGATGCGAAGGGCCAGCGCGAGATTGGTCAGCGGGCCGGTGCACAGGCCGATGAGTTCGCCCGGATTCGCCCTGGCCAGGGCGACCCACATCTCGGCGGCGGATCTCTGCGACAGCGGTCGTGACGAGGCGGGAAGTTCGGCGTAGCCGATACCCTGCGGACCGTGTGTGTCCTCGGTGGTTCGCAGGGGGATCGCCAGCGGGTCAGGCGCGCCGAGCGCGACCTCGATGACGGGGGCCCGGCATACGTCCAGCCACGCGAGATTATTCGCCGCGACCTGCGCCGCGGGGACATTGCCCGCGGTGGCCGCGATCCCGGCGATCTCGGCATCCGGGGAGGCCAGCAGGTATAGCAGGGCGAGCGAGTCGTCGATGCCGGTGTCGACGTCCATGATGATCCGCTGTCGCACAGCATGAGACTAGTGACCGCGCGGATACCTCGGCGCGGGGGCGTCGCCAGCGGTGGTACATACGTCTGGTACATACGTCTTAGACGTGTTGTAGGCTGGTGCGATGGGTAACCGAGAAGATCTGCTGGCGGGGGCGCGCAAGGCGATCATGGAACGTGGCGTCGCCAAGACCACCGCCCGTGATATCGCCGCCGCGGCGGGGGTCAGCCTGGCCGCCATCGGCTACCACTTCGGCTCCAAGGAACGGCTGATCACCGAGGCGTTGGCCGAGGCGCTCGGTACCGGAATCGGCGACGCCATGGACGCGCTGATCCGGACGACACGGGGCCGCCCCATGACCGAGACGTTCGCGGCGATGGTCGACGGGCTGCCCACGATCTTCGCCGAGCATCGCGAGGGCATGTTGGCGAGTATGGAGAATCTGCTGCGCGTGGCGCGTGCCACCCCGCGGCAGTCGTTCATGGCCGACAGCCTGGCAGGCGCGTACGCCGATATCGCCTCGGCCCTGCGCGATACGCATCCGGAGCTGGACGCCGCGCAGGCCGACGCCGTCGCCGAACTGTATTTCGCGATCACCCAGGGGTTCTCGGTGCTGTGGATCATCGATCCGGAGGGCGCGGTGCCCGGCGGCGAGCGACTGGTCGCGGCATTCCAGGCGGTCGCGGGGGCCGCGCCGCGCTAGTCGTCGCGGCCGTCGGGCTCGCTGTGCGCGGTCGGGAGGTCCGGCCGCCTACCGGGTGCGCACGGACCAGGCCGGATAGTTGCTGCCGTAGCCGGGCGCGGGCCAGGCATAGTCCGGGTACTCCACGAGCGCGGGCGCGGCGGTGACGAAACTGCCGTGCCTGACCACGGAATCCGGGTGCGGCGGGGTCGCCGGGGGATGGTTGAGGGTGCGGCCGGGTGCGTTCAACAGCCAGGAGGCGGTGCGCGCCAACGACACTCGCACATCCCGGCCGACCCCGTCGTAGGTGCGGGCGGCGAGGGCGTCGATGACACCGGCCGCGAGCAGATATCCGGAGGCATGGTCGAGCGCCTGCGCGGGCAGGGTGCCTGGCACCGATGGCGCGCCCTCGGTGATGGAGATACCGGTCGCGGCCTGCACGATACTGTCGAATCCGCGCCGTCCGCCCCACGGACTGTTCTCGCCCCAGGCGCAGACGCGGGCGTGGACCAAACCGGGCCGCAGCGAGGGATCGAGTCCGGCATTCTCCAGCGAGCCGGGGCGATAGCCGGTCACGAGTACGTCCGCCGAGACCAGCAGGTCGTAGAAAGCGGGATCGCGCAGATCCAGCCGAGTCGACAACTTGCCCTGGCAGGTGTCGACGTACTGCCACGGAATCTCGGGCAGGAACGGGGGATCCACCCGCAGTACCTCCGCGCCGAGCAGGGCCAGGGTCCTGGTCGCCACCGGTCCGGCGATAACCCTCGTCAGATCGAGTACGCGAATTCCGCGCAACGGCTGGAACGGCGTGGCATCCGAGCGCGCATGGCTGCTCGCGCGGTCGTGACGCGGTTCGATCGCGACCAGCGGACCGTAGGCCGCGGCCTCCGCTTCGGGGGTGGCGGCCCATTCCTCCTCCGTGCGCACCCGGACCGCGATCGCGCCGTAGGCGGCGGCGGTGTCCTCGACATCGGTGGCCCGGCTCATGGCCAGCTGGGCCACCGCCAGATCGAGGGGCGCGTTATCCGGTAGGCCGAGCGCGGCCAGAAGTCGCAGGCGATGGTGCGGATAGTTGGCGTGGGTGCGCACCCAGCCGTCGAAGGTGGGAAAGAAGCCGGAGAGGTCGGCGAACATCACAGGCTGTCTGCCGTTCGCCCGTACTAGTCGTTCGCTGGAGAAGGCCGCCGCGATCCGGATCGGATCGATCCGATGCGCTACCGGAGCCAGGCCGTGCGCGTCACGCATCCGGTTGGCCGCGGTCGTCAACGCGGCGATCGATCCGGCGGCCAACGCCCAAACCGGCAGTGTCGCAGCGAGATTACCGCCGGGGTCCGGGACCGGGATCATGGCGGAAGTGGGGACACCGATGCCGGTTTCGTAGTCGTGGACCAGCCGTGCGTGATCGTTCACCACAAGAACAGTAGTAGTTCCCGGGTCGACGCGTAGCGCCTGAGTCGGGTGGTCCGGCCCGGCAACCCCGGTGCAATGCGGCAGAATCGAGCACCGGACGAGACGAGGGAGCGTGCACGCGATGATCACCGGTACCGACTGGTTACGAGTGCTGCGCGCCGATCCGACCCCGCGCCACCATCTCGTCTGTTTTCCGCCAGGCGGAGCGTCGGTGACCGCGTATCGAGAACTGGCCGCCCGATTCGGGGCGGGTGCCGCGGTGGTCGGCGTGCAGTATCCGGGCCGTCAGGATCGGCTCGGCGAATCGGTGGTATCCGATCTCTCGGAACTCGCCGACGCGATCGCGGCGCAACTGCTGGGGCAGGGCCCGCACACCGGACTCTCGCTGTTCGGCCACAGCATGGGCGCGACGGTCGCGTTCGAAACGGCGCGGCGGCTCGAGCGCGCCGGTCAGCCGGTGCGGATGTTGTTCGTATCGGGTCGTCCCGCTCCGACCTTCGATGATCCTGGCCGATTGCACCTCGGCTCCGATGACGAGCTGACCCGGTGGCCATTTCTATCCGGACGAGCGCGGCGACGCCGTCGCCGACCTCATCGCCGCGCGGCTCGGGCTCGGTCTGTCTCGCCCTCGGTAGTACCGCGGCGGCGGCGCAGCAGCAGGATGTACCCGGACCACGACACCACGACGCAGAGCGCGACCAGTGCGCGCACCAAGCCCAGCGCGCTCTCCGGGTAGATCACGCCGGTCAGGTAGTGGTCGATGAATCCACTCGACGGCAGACCCGCCTCGCCCGCGCGGCGGCGGGACCAATCCTCGAGGTGGGTCAGCGGGCATTCGTAGCCGACCAGAACCGATCCGACTCCCCATCCGACCGCGAACAGATGCGGCCAGATGGTGCGCGGCAGCCGCCACGCGAGGAATCCGCCGACCACGACGTAGGCCAAGAAGGCGAAATGCACGGCCGCGGCGGCGTCAGCTAACAGCCGGTACAGCACCACCCCAGCATAGGCGTCACCAGGGCGATGGCCGGTAGTCCTTCAGGAAGCAGCCGAACAGATCGGTACCGTTCTCGCCCTGCACGATCGGGTCGTAGACGCGGGCGGCGCCGTCGACCAGGTCCAGCGGAGCGTGGAATCCCGCCTCGGCCAAGCGCATCTTGGTGTAGTGCGGACGCTCGTCGGTGATCCACCCGGTGTCGACCGCGGTCATCAGGATCGAATCCTGTTCGAACATCTCGCGGGCGCTGGTGCGGGTCAACATGTTCAGCGCGGCCTTGGCCATATTGGTGTGCGGATGACCGGGACCCTTGTACGCCCGGGAGAACTGGCCCTCCATCGCCGAGACGTTCACGACGTACTTGCGCCGCGCGCCCGCCGCGGCCATCGCCGGTCGCAGCCGCGAGACCAGGATAAACGGCGCGACCGAATTGCACAGTTGCACCTCGAGCAGTTCGGTCGGATCCACTTCTGTCACCGTCTGCACCCAGCTGTTGGTATGCGCGAGATCCGGCAGCAGCCCGCCCGCGTCGATCGCGACACCGCGTGAAATGCGTTCGGGGGTGGCCGATCCCGCGACCAGCGCCAATTCCGCGACGTCGGCCGCGGTCAGGGTCGGCGTGAGCGAGGCGGTGAGCGCGGTCGGATGGGCCTGCATGGTCTTGCCGAAGGTCACCACGTCCGGCAGCGCGCCCGCGGGCAGCGGACCCGATTCGGCGTCGACCAACGCGCTGTAGGCGCCCGCGGAACGGCGCACGGTCTGTGCGGCGTTGTTGATCAGGATATCGAGCGGACCCTGTGCGGCGACGTCATCGGCGAGTGCGACCACCTGGGCCGGATCACGCAGGTCGATGCCGACGATACGCAGCCGGTGCAGCCAGTCGGCGCTGTCGTCCATGGCGGCGAAGCGGCGGATGGCGTCGTTCGGGAAACGGGTGGTGATGGTGGTGTGCGCGCCGTCGCGCAGCAGTCGCAACGCGATGTACATGCCGATTTTGGCGCGACCGCCGGTGAGTAGCGCCCGTCGCCCGGTCAGGTCGGTGGTCGCGTCCCGTCTGGCGTGGCTGTCGGCCGCGCATTCCGGGCAGAGCTGGTGGTAGAAGGCGTCGACCCGGGTGTAGCGCTGTTTGCAGATGTAGCACGGACGGGGGCGCAGCAGGGTACCCGCGCTCGCGCCCGCGGCCGAGGAACTGATCGGAATGCCCGCGGTCTCGTCATCGATCCGGTTCGGCGAGCCGGTGGCCGTCGCCGAGACCACGGCCCGGTCGGCCTCGGACACCGCGGCCCGCGCGTCGTTGCGCCGACGCTGCTTGAGCTTTTTGAACATATGACCGACGGCCCGCTGCACCACGATCGAATCCGGATGTTCCTTGTCCAGCTGCCCCGCCAGTTCGAGGACGCGCAGACAGGCGGCGAGATCGTCCGGATCGATGGCAGGGTCGGTCGGATGCGGCGACAGGGTGTTTTCGGCCATCGGAATGCGGGACGATCCTTCGTGAACGGGGGCGGTGTGCGCACCCATTGTCGCATTCGCCCTGCGTGCCCGGCCCGCCACCGGGGTTCACCCACTTCGGCACGCAGGCCGGCGAGCGCCCCGTCTCCGCGGCGACGTGCGCGATCGGGCGGGTGCGGCGGCGCTCCACGAGACGACGACTGCCTCGGCGATACCTAGCGGTCGGCGGCGTCGGCGCCGGGATAGGGCACGTCCGCGTCGAGCAGGTCTTCCACGAAATTGGCTACGGCCTCGGCGACGAGCAGCGGCTCGGTCACCGGCAGCCAGTGATCGGCCGGGATGGAGCTGCGCCACAGCCGGTCCACCCAGCGCGCACTGCTGTAGTAGAGGAACGGCGGGACGAAGACATCGGTGGTGTCGACCACGAGTTGTACCGGCACCGCGGTGTGGCGTCGCCGCGGCCACAGCAGGTGCTGCGCGAGGTTGGCGCAGGCGATACGCGCGCCGGTGCCGAGGTCGGCACGCCAGGTGGGTGCGGTCGCCGCGTGGGCGGTGGCGACACCCCCGAGCTGTTCGATCAGCCAGGTGCGCACGCGCGGTGGGAAGGCGATGCGCTGGGCCGCGATCTGAGCGGAATTCGCGCTGTGCCGCCAGAATTTCTTGTCGGTGAGCAGTACCCTGGCATAGGCAGGCTTGCGGATCAACTCGCGCAACGTGATACCCACGTGGTCGAGATTCGGTCCCGCGATGGCGGTGAACGAGGCGATTCGGGTATTGGCCCGCGGATCGCAGACCGCCTCCCATATCTGCACGGCACCCCAGCCGTGCCCGCAGACGTGCACAGGACGACGCGGGCTGACCGCGTCGATGAGGGTGAAGAAATCCTCGGCCAGTCGATCGAGCCGATAGCCGTGCGGCGCATCGGGTTTCGATGATCGCCCGTGGCCGCGCACGTCGTAGGTGATCACCCGGAACCCGTCGGCCAGCAGTACCGCCACATCGGTCCACACCCGGTGCGTATCCGAGAGTCCGTGCACGAGTACCAGGGGTTCGTCGCCGAGATCGCCCCACTCGTAGACGGCGAGATCCACCCCCGACCCGTGCACGGTCATCGTGCGATTCGGGCGATGCGTGCCGGTCGGATCCGGATTGTCGAACGGTCGATTCATACAGGTGTCGCCTAGGTCGATAGAGCCGTCGTCAGCGGGTGTTCGGACACCCGCGGGTACCGCCGGTACGTTCTCCGATACTGACAGTACGAAGGTCGTGCCCGCAACGCGTCCAGCGGTCGGCGATTATGAAGTGGATCACGTTCGGCACGCTTGACGTGGGTGAATGTCGGCATTTTCGGCCGGGTGGCCTGGGCGTGGCGCGCTGGTCGAGCGGCGCGACGGTTCCGGAAGAAGGGAGGTCGCGTCCGGTCGATCGTACCGTCGGTACGGTAAGCTCGCCGCCGTGCCCCGCCTCAACGCCCGTCCCGCGTCGCGGACGATTTCCCGCGAGGAGATCGTCGACGCCGCGATCCGGGTGATCGATCGGGAGGGGCCGCGGCCGAGTATGGACGGCATCGCCCGCGAGGCGGGGATCACCAAACCCCGCCTGTACCGGCAGTTCGCCGACAAGGCCGATCTCTACACCGAGATCGGTGACCGGATGGCGAAAGCGGCGTCCGCCGGTGCCGGATACGACCTGACACTCATCGTGCAGCCGCCGCGCGTCGCGCTGGGCCGGGTGCTGACCGGCTATGCCGACAGCATCCTGCTGCACCCCAACGTATTCCGCTTCCTCGGTCAGGCGCAGGTGGCCCAGCAGGCGGACGGTTCGGTCCTGCAATTCGATCTGGGCAGGGCCGCCGCGACCCGTTTGGCGGCGCAGGCACGCGAATTCGCGCAGTCGCTGCCGATCGACCCCGCCGGAATCGACTATCTGTCGCGTGCCGTGGTCGGCGTCGTGGTGGCGGTGACCGATCTGTGGTTGGGCGACGTCGGTCGCCCGGCGCCGGAACGCACGACCGAATTCGTCGATCAGGCGACCGAATTCGTATGGGGGCTGATCGACGGATTCCTGCGACGGCAGGGCATCGCGGTGGATCCGGATATGCCGATACTCACCACTCTCGCGGCCTTCGATCGGGCCGAACATCGCACTGGCTGAGGTCTGCGCACTTCGTCACCGCTCCGCCGCTCAGCTCCGTCCCGATTTGTTGACATCATGCCAATAGTGGTGGAATCTGAAGAACGAGGATCCGGCGCAGGCCGGTCCCGCGGCGTCCGCTCCGCGTGTGATCACGACGGGGCACACCGCGATCGGGTAGCGAGGCAAAGGATCGGCGAAATGGCACGTGCGGCGTGGAGTGACGACGAGGTCGAGGCGGTACGCGAACTCGCGCGGACGTTCTTCGAGAAGGAAGTCGTCCCGCACGAGGAGAAGTTCGTCCAGCAGGGACACCCGGACCGTCACCTCTACAACAGGGCGGGCGAACTCGGTCTGCTGTGCCCGTCCGTCCCGGCCGAATACGGCGGCGGCGGCGGTACCTTCGCGCACGAGGCCGCCATCATCGAGGAACAGGCCTTCGCGGGAGACGGTTCACTCGGACTTCCGGTGCACAGCACGATCATCGCGCCCTACCTGCAGCATTTCGGCTCCGAGGAGCTCAAGCGGCGAGTGCTGCCGAAGGCGGCCAGCGGCGAAATGGTGCTCTCCATCGGCATGACCGAACCGGGTACCGGCTCCGACCTGCAGAACATCAAAACCAGGGCGGTGCGTGAAGGCGACGAATACGTCATCACCGGCTCGAAGATCTTCATCACCAACGGCTGGCTCTGTGACGGCATCATCATCGCCGCCAAAACCGACCCGACCAAGGGCGCGGCGGGCGTTTCGCTCATCTTCGCCGAAGTCTCCGACGACACCCCCGGTTTCACACGCGGCCGCATCCTGAACAAGATCGGCGGCAAAGCCCAGGACACCGCCGAACTGTTCTTCGACGGCCTGCGGGTGCCCGCCTCCAACCTGCTCGGCGAGGCCGAGGGCCAGGGTTTCTATCAGATGATGCAGCTGCTTGCCCAGGAGCGCCTCGTCACCGGCATCATCGCGGTGGCGATGATGGAGAAGGCGGTCGAGCTGACCGTCGATTACACCAAGGGCCGCGAGGCATTCGGCAAACCGCTGTTCGCCATGCAGAACACCAAATTCGAACTGGCCGAATGCGCGACGCTCGCGCGGGTCAGCCGCACCTTCCTCGACGACTGCATCGGCAAACACCTGCGCGGCGAGCTGGATATTCCCACCGCCGCGATGTCGAAGTACTGGCTCACCGACCAACTCGGTATTGTTGTCGACCGCTGCCTGCAACTGTTCGGCGGCTACGGCTACATGACGGAGTATCCGATTTCGCAGCTCTACACCGGCGCCCGCGTTCTGCGGATCCTGGCCGGCAGCAACGAAGTGATGAAGGATCTCATTGCCAGATCCCTCTGACATCCGGGGCGCGACGGCGGTGTCGAACGGCGCCGCCGAGCCCGCGCCACGGCGGCGCCGGCTCGAACCCGACGAGCGCCGCGCCCAGATACTCGCCTGCGCCATCGACATGTTCGGTGAGCGTCCCTACGCGGCCGTCTCCACCGCCGAACTCGCCCAGCGCGCCGGAGTCGCCCGCGGCCTGATCAACCACTATTTCGGCAATAAGCGCGACCTCTATCTCGCGGTGGTCCACCGCATGGTGACTTTGCCGAAGGTCGACGACATGGTCGTGCCGACCGGTACCGATCGGGAACGTGTCGACGCGAGTGTGCGGTGGCTGCTCGACACGATCGCCGAACACGGCAATACCTGGGTGAAGGTGACCAGCCACGAGGGTGTCGGCAACGACCCCGAGGTGCAGCAGATTCTCGACCAGGCCGACGACGCGGCGGCCGAGCGGATGCTGCTCATGGTCGGCATGGCCGATTCGGCGCACAGTGCGCAATTGCGCGCACTGGTCCGCGCATACGGCGGACTCGTGAAGGTCGCGGGCCGGGAATGGATCGTTCGCGGCACGCTGCGCCGGGACGAGGTGCAGGCGCTGCTGGTCGACATGCTGATGATGTTGGTGACCGAGACGATGCCCAGAATCGCGGGCGGTCGCTGACGTCGCCCGAGCACTGACCTCGCGGGGGCGGGCAACCCGGTATCGAATCCGGGTCGAGGATGTTTGCGGGTCCTTTACTACGCTATCGCTTCCGAGTTCTCCCGGTGTTCTCCCGGTCGGTTTCAGTCGCCGAGTCAGGAAACCGATATCAGGCGATCGGAGATTTCGGGCCAAATGGTCGCTTCTGCCCCTATTCTGTGACCTTATCGAGGCGGGGTTCGGGCAGCTCGACGTTCCTGCGCGAATGGTTCAGTGCAGAAAGGGACGTGAGTATGGCACGAATGCAGCAGTGGGAGGAGCGCGAGCGCGAGCGTGAGCGGTGGTCGGAACCGGAGGAGGAGCGCTGGCCGCAGGTGCGCCCCGAGGACCGCGACGGCGGTCGTGACTTTCGCCCGATCGTCAATCCGTACGCGGTGGTCGCCCTCGTCGCGGCGCTGCTCGCGCTGTTCCCGATCGCGATCATCTTCGGACTCATCGCGTTCAGTCATCCCAAGGGCAAGGGGATGGCGAGCCTCGCGCTGCTGCTCGGAGCGGCCGAAGTGGCGGCCATCGCCGGATTCATCGTGCTCGGCGGACATTCGCTGACCGACGGAATCAGCAGGGACGATCTGCCCATAGCGGCGCAGACCACCGCGTTGCCCGCGACCACCCCGGCGGTCGCGACCACGGCACCCTCGACGCCCCAGGCAGTGCCGACCGCAGCGGTCGCGGCCACCACGCAGATCGCGGCACGCAAGGGCACGGACTGCTTGGAGACGCAGGTCGGGGCCATCGGCCACGGCGCCGATGGCGGCACCCTGCTATGCCTCGCGGTGAGCGGGTCGACTGGTGGATATCAGTGGGCGGGGCCGTACAACGTCGGAACGGGTCAGTTCGACACGGGAGCGAAATGCGATCCGTCGGTGTCGAAGACCGGGCGCACGGCCGACGGTCGCGCGCTGGTCTGCGAAGGTACGGGACGCAGCGGCAGCTGGGTGTACTGGACGGAGTGACTACTCCTTCTTGGCCCGGCTCGGCTGCACCCGCGGCGGTTCATTGGGCATCTTCGGATACTGCGGCGGCCATGGCGCGTCCATCAGGCCCGCGGCCATATCGCGCTCGGACATCTCCAGTAGCGGCTCGATCGATTGCGGGCGGCGATCCGCCCAGGGATCGCCGCGTTCGGCCAATCGGGCGGGGACGGTGGCGATCGTCAGTTCGTCGGGAACCACGGCATCGAGTTCGGACCAGGCGATCGGGGTCGACACCTGCGCCCCCACCTTGGGACGCACACACCACGCGCCGAACACCGTCTTGTGCGGGGCATTCTGATTGAAGTCGACGAAGACGCGCGTGCCACGTTCTTCCTTCCACCACTGCGCCGTGATCTCCTCCGGATGCCTGCGCTCCAATTCGCGCGCGAGCGCCACCGCGGCGGCGCGCACCTGGTAGCCGTCCCACTTGTCCTCGAGGGCGACGTAGATGTGCAGTCCGCGGGAGCCGGAGGTCTTCACCCGGGATTCGATACCGAGTTCGCCGAACAGTTCCCGGGTGAGGACGGCGGCATGTCTGAGGTCGTCGAAGCTGATGCCGGGGGAAGGATCGAGGTCGATCCGCAACTCGTCGGCGATCGTCAGGTCGTGTACGTGATTGGGCCAGACGTGGAAACCGAGGCAGCCCTGATTGACCGCCCAGAGGATATGGGCGAGATCGTGGGCGACCAGCGCGTCGCTCGTGGTGCCGTTGGGCGTGGAGACCTCCACCGTGTGCAGCCAGTCCGGCGCCGATTTCGGTACCCGCTTCTGGAACCACGACTTACCCGAAGCCCCGTCGGGATAGCGCTCGAGCAGCAGCGGACGATCCCGCACGACGCCGAGGAACGGTTCGGCGACCGACCGGTAGTAGCGGACCAGATCCATCTTCGTCTCACCGCGTTCGGTGAAGTAGATCTTGTCGGGATTGCTGATCGTCACGGTTCTGCCGTCGACGTCGATATCGACCGACTCGCTCATCGGGTGGACGCTTCCTCGAATATGGTGCTCAACTCGGCCGGTGCGACCTCGTCGAGCTGGGCGTATGTACAGGATTCCGGCGTCCTATCGGTGCGGAAACGCACCAGTCTGCCGCCGTGGCGCAACCGCCCGGACTGGACGTGCTCGTAGCGCACCTCGGCGACGAGTTCGGGGCGCAGCGCCTCCCAGGACAGATCCTTCCCGCCGGTCCAGCGGCTCACCCCGCCCGGCATCTTGCCGTCGGCCTTGGACTGCGCCGCCGCGTCGGCCCATTCCCGCCACGGGTGGTTCTCCAGCGCGTTCTCCCGCAGTGGTTTCAACTCCTCGACCAATTCCTTGCGCCTGGCGGCGGTGAAACTGCTCGCCACCCCGACGTGGTGCATATGGCCCTCGTCGTCGAAAAGGCCGAGCAGCAGTGAGCCGACGCCCTCGCCGTCCTTGTGCCAGCGGAATCCGGCCACGACGCAGTCGGCTGTGCGTTCATGTTTGATCTTCAGCATGATCCGCTTGTCCTGCAGGTAGGCCAGTTCGTCGGATTTGGCGATGACCCCGTCGAAACCCGCACCCTCGAAACGGGTGAACCAGTCCTGCGCGATATCGGGATCGCGGGTGAGTGGGGTGAGGTGCACCCGCGCGAATTCGGTATCGAGGATCGTCTCGAGCAGCCGCCTGCGTTCCGCGAACGGCTCGCCGGTCAGATCCTTGTCACCGAGGGCGAGTAGATCGAACGCGACGAAACTGGCCGGTGTCTCCACCGACAGCTTCTCGACCCGGGAAGCGGCCGGATGCAGCCGGTTCTGCAGCGTGTCGAAATCCAGGCCCTGATCGGTGACCACCACGATCTCCCCGTCCACCACGCATTTATCCGGCAGCGCCTGCTTCAACAGTGCGGCGACCTCGGGAAAGTAGCGGGTGAGCGGGCGATCGTTGCGGGAACCGAGTTCCACCTCGGCACCGTCGCGGAACACGATGCACCGGAATCCGTCCCATTTCGGCTCGTAGCTCAGCCCCGGCTCACGTGGCACGGACGGCGCCGTCTTGGCGAGCATCGGACGAACGGGTGGCATGACCGGTAGGTCCACGTGATCCTCCTCGGGTCGTCGGTCATCCATGGAGACGTCGCCGGCGCGGAGAACTCATCGGTACGGCGTCGAGCACGATCGTATTCGCGGGGACCGACACCGACGCCGCATTCGGGTTCGACACCCGCGCCGCGCGCCCGAGGCGGCGACGGCCGGTGGCGGCACCGGTTGCTCACCCGTAACGGGTGAGGTCGCCCCAGGCGCGGGCGTGCGAAATTCGATAGGCAGCCGGGTCGACGCTCGGCTCGTTTCGGACCTCGCGGCGATGGAAAGGAGCGGCCGATGACCTTCGCACCACAGAGATCACCCCTTCGGCCGCGTGCGGTGAGCGCATTCCCGGGCCGATGATCTCGACGCGGCCTCGTCCCGCGTTCCCCGCATCCCGCAGGTCGTGGCCGCTGTGGTTGCGCACCGACGTCCTGATGTTCCGTGCACGAGGCGGGTGGCGGCGATGAGCGGACTGGTCGGGCAATTGATTCCGGAGTTCATCGGACTGGTCGTCACGCCCGCCGCGGTCGTCGGATGTGTCCTGCTGCTGCAGTCGGGCAACGCGGTGCGCAACGCGTTCAGTTTCGGCGCGGCCTTCTTGCTGGTCAATCTGCAGATCGGATCGGCAGGCCTGCTCGGCGGCGCCACCGACCCGTACGCCACCTCCGCGACCGTCTCGCACTGGGTGGGATTCCTGGTCGGGTTGTTGTTCCTGGCAATCGGCGCGTGGCTGCTCCTACGCCTTACCGCCCGGGGCGCCGGCCCGCCCAGATGGCTCGCCGAACTCGAATCATCGCGCCCCCGCCGGGCATTCGCTACCGGACTGGTTCTCGCGGTGCTCAATCCGAACCCCCTCATCATGATCTCCGGCGTCAGTGTGATCGCGAGCTCCGGCTCGGGCGCCGTCGCATCGATATTCGCGACCGGGCTACTCCTGCTGGCCGCCGCGCTGGATTTCCTGATTCCGATCGGAATGTACGTGCTGATGGGTAATCGCGCTCGGGCCGGATTGGGTGCGACGAAACAGTGGATGGTCGACCACGACCGGATGCTGACCATCTGTGTCTTCGTCGGCCTCGGGTTGCTGTTCACCGGCAGAGGATTGGCGGCACTGCGATGAGAAACGCAGCCACCGAGGGGAATGCCTGTTCCGAGCGTTCGGCTCGCCCGCTATCGGAGAGGAGATAGGACATGCGCGTTCGCAGGCTTCCCGGTCGGCTCGGGGCGGTGCGGATGTACCGCGAACTACCGATCCGGGTGGATCTTCCGCTCGTCTTCGACGAACTCGACTATCAGATGGCCTGCCAGACCTATCTGTGGGCGCTGCCGCTGGTCTCCTTCGCCCAGTGGCGGCACCAACATCGGGAGATATTCGGCGCCACCGACTACGACGTCGTTCATTATGTGACCTATGCCGATCGCCTCGGCCTGATCACCGCGAATACCACGACGCCCTATGTCATCGGCTTCATCGACCTGTCCGTCACCGGACCCGTTGTCGTCGAGATACCGCCCGGACCCATCGCGGGCGGCATCTCGGATTCCTGGCAGCGAGAAATCGCCGTGATCGGTGAGATGGGCCCCGACGAATGCCGCGGTGGGCGGCATCTGATCGTTCCGGTCGACGTGGAGGTACCCGAAACCGACGGCGAGTACTTCGTGCACCGGGCCACCGGTGTCCATGTGATGGTCGGATTCAGAACCTTGGACCTCGACCCGGTGGTAGCCGACGAACTCGTCCACGGCGTGCGCATCCGGCCCCTCACCGGTGAGGGGCCGACGACCCAGGTCATCTCGCCGGAAGGCCGTCGATGGAGCGGTGCGCAACCGCGCGGCGTCGAATACTGGATGCGGTTGCACGATATCTATCAGCGCGAAATCATCGATGAACGAGACCGCTTCTACCTGGCCATGCTGCACCGGTTGGGTATCGAGCGCGACGCCGAGTTCGATCCCGACGAGCCGCTGCGCAGGCTCCTCACCGAGGCGGCGATGGCGGGGGAGTTGATGGCCCAGGCGAATTCGTTCGCCACCCGCGCACCCGAGGCGCCGTACTGGCCTGATCGGCGGTGGGAACTGGTGCTACACCTCGACCATTCCGATCAGCGCGGTCCCTACTACGACCAGCTGCTGGAACGGACCGCGTGGTTCTACCAGGCGGTCGGCTTCTCCGAGGCGATGAAGAGCGTGACACCGGGTAAAGGACAGGCGTATCTGGGCGTCTACGCCGACGCGGCGGGGGACTGGCTGGACGGCGGCGGGTTCTATACCCTGCGGGTACCCGCCGACCCGCCGGCGAAATTGTTCTGGTCGGTCACCGTCTACGACGTCGCCACCCGATGTCTGATCAACAACCAGCAGCAGCGCGGCGATCGCGGCTCCCTCGACACCGATATGGTGGTCAACGCCGACGGCTCGGTCGAACTGTTCTTCGGTCCCGCGCCGCCGCCGTCGGGAACCACGAACTGGGTACAGACCGTTCCCGGCAGGCATTGGTTCTCGTATTTCCGTTGCTACGGTCCGCTCGAAGCCTATTTCGACCGCAGTTGGAAACTCGAAGACGTCATCAGAAGGGGATGAATCCCCGCTCAGGAATCCAGCCAGCCGTGCTGTTCGGCGAACGTTGTCAGGCGCTCGCGGATGGTGAGGATCTCACCGGCGGTGAGGGCGGGGCTGGCATCGAGCAGCAACTCGGTGATCAGCCGCTGGTGTTCGGCCGCCGAGAGTTGTCCGACCGGGGTTCTGTCTTTCTTGTGCCGCGGCGGCGGACCGGCGGGTGCGCCGCCGACCGCGCTCAGGTTGATCGCTTTCGGGCCGCGGTCGCCCTCGGTGACGTCGAATTCGAAAACCCGACCCTGGCGCAGCTCGTCCTCGTCCAACCCGATGTCGTTCACGTGCACGAACACGTCGGGACCACCGTCCTCCGGCCGGATGAAACCGAAACCCCGCGAACTGTCGAAAGACACCAACTTACCGATGGACACCAACACCTGCTCCTCGCCGCCGCCGTCACTACCGGGCCACTTTAGCTCGCATTATCCCCGTCGTTGTTCGAAAGCGCCTTTTGAAGCGAGTTGAAGACGGTCAATCCCTGACCGACCATTCCGTTCACCAATTCGCCGACACCGTCGGGACCGTTGAGCACCGTCAGGTTCGCATTCGACAGACCGGCCGATGCCTGCTTGACGATTTCGGGCAACTGCTCGATCAGCAACTGGTCCAATGCGATTCGATTGTTGGACGCCGCCGCCTCGGCCTGAATCCTGGTGCGGTCGGCTTCGGCCTCGGCCAGGATGCGGACCCGTTCCGCCTCCGCCAGGGCGGGTTTGACGACCTCGTACTGCAACTGTTGTTCGCGCAGTTCGGCCTCCTTGCGGGCCTGTTCGGCCTGCGCGGTCAGCACCTCCCGCAGTGCGATCGCCTCGGCCAGCGGCCCGGCCTGTGCCGCTTCCGCGTTCGCCTTGTCGATATCGCGCTGATATTGCGCTTTCAAGATCGAGGTTTCGCGTTGGTACTCGGCTTGTCTGCGCAGCGATTCCTGTTCGGCCTCGGCGGCCTTCTGCGCGGCCTGGGCCTGCGCGATCTGCGCGTCCCTTTGAACGGCGGCGTTGTGCGGGGCGGCGAGGGCATTGATGTAGCCGAGATTGCCGTCATCGATGGACTGGATCTGGAACGAGTCCACCCACAGTCCGATATTGCTCATCTCGACCTTGGAGGCGACGAGTACCTCGTCGGCGAGCTTCTGGCGTTCCCGAATGATCTCCTCGACCGTCATGGAACCGACTATGGAGCGCAGATGCCCGGAGAATATCCGGCCGGTCAGCACCGACATCTCCCTTTCCTGTTCGGAGAGGAATCGTTGCGCGGCATTGACGATGGAAACGGTGTCATTGGCGACCTTGAACGCGATGACCGCGCGCACGTCGAGTTGAATCGCCTGTTTGGTGACGCAGCGCTCCTTGATCTCCGACTCGAACATCGCCAGCGACAGATAGCTGACCTTGCGGAACAGCGGCACGACCCAGGTGCCCCTGCCGATGATCACCCGGAACGGCGCGTTGTCCTTCACTTTGGCGCCGCTGACCAGCATCGCCTCGTCGGGGTCGGGTACGTGGTAACCCAGCACGTGGATCTCCTTCTCTCAGATATCTTGCGGCCGATCCGGCGCGAGTGGAATCCACGGCACGACATCGACGATGCGGCCGGGATGGACCTCGATGATCAACACGCTGCTCCCCGCCGCGATGGGCTCGTCGGCCCGCGCGATATACGACTCCGTCCCCCCGCGAATCGCCACCAGGACTTCTCCGAACGCCCCGGCACTCCGAATCGGCGACGTCATCGTACCCGTCAATCCCTGCACGGGATCGGTCATCGCGCTGAACTCCTCGACTGGGCGCCCGAACTCGCTCAGCCTACGTGGATTTCGAGATTCGGGCCGATCACGGACCGAGGGATTCGGCCACGATCCGCCCGAGGGATCGTTTGGTGAGGTAGTGCGTCGCGTCGTGCGGACCGGCGCCGTTGTCCAACGAGTGATAGGTGGCGGGCACCACGGCGCTTCCCGGTGCGGGCGGGAAATACGGAGCGAGATCGAGGTGGGTGGCGACGATATCGTCGCGATCGGCCAGATTCTCCCAACGGATCGCCGACGGGGGCACGAACGGCGGCTGGGGGCGCAGGCGCGGGTAGATGATCGATTGCAGCGCCAGCGGCGATCCGAGGGTCACCAAGGTCGCGGGGTGGTCGGAGCGGTGCATGGCCTCGTAGGCGACGACCGACCCGAGCGAATGCGCCAGCACGATTCTCGTGTCGGGCCCGATCAGGTCGAGCACCCGGCGCTGGGCGATGTCGCGTACCTCGGAATCCTCCAGATAGCGGGTCACCTGGGTGAGGGCGCGATCGACGAAGCGGGCGGCGAGGCCGAAACCGAAGGGCGCGAACCACCGCAAGCGCGTCAGCGCGTTGGCCGCGGGCCGTAGCGCGCGGCCCGCGCCCATGGCCCCCTCCGAGCCGAGTGCGGCGCTGTCCAGGTAGCGGCGCGCCGCTGCCCGGTCCCGCGGATCGTCGGATTGTTCGGCCGCGCGCCGCAGCCACGCCGTGGCGAGTTCCTCGGAGAGTTCGAGATGTTCGGCGCGGGCCGTTCCGGTGCCACCCTGCGCGCCTGGTTCGAGAAAGATATTGCCGTAGAACGCCATTCGCGCCTCGATACGGCCGGGTCGCGCGCCGCGCCACAGCTCGTCGGCGATATCGGCGTAACCTGCCGTGCGCACTCCGCTCGCGAGTGCGGGAAGCCACCGCGACTCCAGCACGTCCGCACCGTACTGTTCCTGCGCGATCCCGTGTACCAGCACAATCGCCGCCACCGCAGCCTCCCCCGGTTCGTGTCCCCGCCGACGACTCCCCGTCATCGACGAGCACAGCCTACCGTCGCCGCACTCGGCAACCTGGTTCGACCTGGCGCGACGGGCCATGGACGACATCCCCGTCGGCCGGTTCGGATGCCGCGCCGTCGCCGGACTCGCCGCGGGTACACCAGACGCGCGTGCTCCCGACCGTGATGCCGTAACCGGTGCGTACCCGCGTGCTCGCGTATCGTCCTTGCATGGGTGGACGGCTGGCACTGATTGTGGGATCGGAGTGCGCCGCGCTGGGGGAGTTGGGTTTCGTCTCCGAGTTGGCGACCGGACTCGAGACGAATCTGTCCGCGTTCGGCGGCTGGCGCCCGGCCAGGTCCGTGCCGGGACCGCTGCTGAATCCGACAGCGGCAGAACTGATTTCCGCGGTGGGCGAGGCGTTCGACGCGGCCGACGCGCAACAGGCGACGTTGCTGATCGGCTTCATCGGCCACGGTGTCGCGACCGGGGACGCGGATTTCTACCTGCTCGGCCATGATTCGCCCGCCGTGCCGGATTCGCACACCGCCTTCCACCTCACCCAGGAGATCAGGGAGCGATTGAATCGCTCGGCGCTCGACGGTCTGGTGGTGCTGGTCGACGCGTGCGAGCCGGAACAGGGTGTGCTCGGCGCGGCGAGGCGCTGGACGGATCTGCTGGCCAGGTCGGCCGGGCGGATGGAACTGCTGGTCGCGGCGGGCGACGGTCCCGCGTTCGCCGGATGTTTCACCCGCACGCTGCTGGACACCTTCGATATCGGCCTGCCCGCGCGGGGTGAGAACCTGCTGCCGTCCGATCTGGTCGGGCCGATCGCGCTGTCGTGTACCAGGCAACAGCCCCAGCATCTGTCCTTCACCTCCGGCGCCGTCTCCGGGCACGGCGGTGACCCCGGATTGTGGCTGGTACCCAATGTGGCTCGGCGGCGCGATGCCGTAACCGGCCGCCCCGCGGCGGGTTTCGTCGATCACCTGACAAGAAGGCTGTTGCTGACGGCCACCATCCGGGAGACCCTCACCGATATCGTGGAATCCGGCTCGCATCGGCTGCGCGCGGTGGTCGGCCCACCGGGTGTCGGCAAATCGACGCTGCTGGCCATGCTGATCCGGCCCAGCCTGGTCGATACCCTTCCTGTCGCACCGGAATACATCACCGCCGCCGTCTTCCTCACGGTGAACAGTTCCTTCACCGGTGTGTCGGCCGAACTGGCCGCGCAGCTGTCCGCCCGATTACCCGGCTTCGCCTCGGCGGTCGAATCGACGAGGAAAGCGGCCAAGGCCAGTGCCACCGAACTCGATGCCTTCGATATCGAGGTGTGCAGGCCGCTGGCGCGGTTGGCGGGGGACGGTCGGCGCACCACCATCGTGCTGGACGGGCTCAACCAGCCGGAGGAAGGTGTCCGGCGGCTGCTGATTCGCGCCGTGGCCCAGCTCACGGTGCGTCCGGTATTGCGGAATGTGCGGGTGATCATCGGTTTCCGGGAGGGCGCCGGAGTCGAGGACGATCCCGCGCTGGCGCATATGCATCGCATCGGGGTCGTCGAACCCGCCGCCGACGATATCGCCGCCATCGTCGGCAGCGTGCGTGCCGACCACGGCGAGCTGGAGCGGGCGGGCTGGGTGCGGTGGATCGACGGACTCCTCGTCGAAACGCCGACGGCGGGCGATGCGGGGACGGCGGCGGGCGGCTGGCTGCTGGCGCGACTGCTCATGGAGATCGTCTCCGATATCAGCGGTCAGGTCGTGGCCGACGGCCTCGGATTGGACGGCGTCGTCGCGCTGCGCGTCGAAGAGGCGGTCCGCGCGGCGGGCGCCGATGGTGTCGGCGCACTCGGTCCGTTGCTCGCGGTGCTGGTCGCGGCCGGCGTCGGGCCCGTCCTGCCGATCGAATTACTCGACGCCGCAATGGTTTCGCTCGGCGCGGAACTCGGAACATCGCGCCTTCGCGACCTGGCGGTCGGCCTCGGCGTCCTGGTCACCCGGAGCAGGCCCGGCACCGAGTACGAAACTCTCGGCATCACCCACGGTGCGCTGCTTCCGGCCTTGCGTGCCGAAACCGTCCGTCTCGGAGTGGAACTCGCGGACGGGCACTGGGCCATCAGCCGCGCGATCGAGTCGACCCTCGATCCGGCGGCGCTCGCTTACGCCCGCAGTTCGGGTCCGCGTCACAATCTTGCCCACGGTGACTCCGCCGCGGCCATCGCTTTCCTGGTGCGGTTGGAAACGCCTCGCGCGGCGGATAATCGAGATCTGTGGGCGGCGTGGCTGCCGTCTTTCGTGGCGGCGGTCGGCCCCGACCATCCCGATACCCTGTATGCGCGCGGCAGTCTGGCCCGGTGGCGCGGGGTCAGCGGTGATCTCGCCGGCGCGATCACGGAGACCGAGATTCTGCTCGCCGACGACCACCGGCTGCTCGGCCCGATCCATCCGATCACGCTGGCCACCCGCAACAATCTGGCCTGGTTGCGCGGTGAGAGCGGTGACCTGAACGGCGCGGTCGCGGAGTTCGAGCGCTTACTGTCCGATCAGCGGCGCATGCTCGCACCGGGGCATCCCGACACGTTCCGCACCCGCAACAATCTCGCCTACTATCGCGCCCACCGCGGTGATTTGTCCGGCGCCATCGAGGAATTCGAACGTCTCCACACCGATCATCTGGCGGAATTCGGCGCCGACCATCCCGAAACTCTCGGCATCCGCGACAATCTCGCGACCTTCCGCGCCGAGAGTGGCGACCTGCCCGGCGCCATCGCCGATTACGAGTTGCTGCTGGCCGACCGAATCCGGGTGCTCGGACCGGAACATCCGGTCAGCCTCGATACCAGGGACAGTCTGGCCTGGTGCCGTGCCCGCAGCGGTGATCTGCGCGGCGCGGTGGTGGAATTCCAGCGGCTGCTCACCGATCAACTCCGAGTACTCGGCCCCGACCACCCCGATACCCTGATGACCAGGGACCACCTCGCGTACTCACGGGCGAAATCCGGTGATCCGGCGGGTGCCGTGCACGAATGCGAGGCGTTGCTCGCCGATCGGCTGCGGGTATTGGGCCCCGATCATCCCGAAACCCTCGGCACCAGAGGCAGTCTGGCCGGATACCGTGCCGACAGCGGTGATCACGCGACGGCGATCGCCGAATTCGAACGCCTGATCCCGGATCAACTACGGGTGGTGGGGCCCGACCACCCGGCGCTCCTGGTCATCCGGGGCAATCTCGCCGGTGTGCGCAGCAGTGTCGGTGATTTCGCCGGTGCGGGAAGGGAATTCGAACACCTGTTGCGCGACCGGCTGCGGGTGCTCGGACCCGATCATCCGGATACTCTCGCGACACGCAGCAATATCGCCTACTGCCGGGCGCACGGGGGCGATCGCCGCGGCGCGATCGCCGAACTCGAGAAGCTGCTCGATGACCAGCTGCGGGTACTCGGGCCCGACCACCCGAATACTCTCATCACCCGCAACAATATCGCGCTCTATTGCGGTGAGGACGGTGACCTCGCCACCGCCATCGAGGAATTGGAGGTACTTGTCATCGATATGCTGCGGGTGCTCGGTCCCGATCACCCGAGCGTTCTCGACTCCCGCCACAATCTGCTGACCTTCAGCCTGCTCAGTCGCGACGCCCACGATGTCACAGACCGGCTGGAGGATCTCCTCACCGATAAGCTGGCCGTACTCGGCGCGGACCATCCCGGCCTGCTCGTCACCCGCACCGTCCTCGCGAGTCACCGGGCCGACAAAGGCGATCCCGAGACGGCACTCGCCGATTTCGAACGCCTGCTCACCGACCGACTACGTATCCTCGGCGCCGACCATCCCGCGACCCTGGACACCCGTCAGCAATTGGCCCGCCTGCGCGGTCGCATCGGCGATGCGGTGGGTGCGGTCGCCGAACTCGAAGAACTGCTGAATGTCCGGCTGCGCCTGTCGGGGCCCGACCATCCCGCCACCCTCACCACCCGCAACGATCTCGGGCACTGGCGCGCCGAAAGCGGCGATCGCGCCGGGGCGGTCGCCGATTTCGAATATCTCTGCGCGGGACTACTGCTGGTACTCGGACCCGATCACCGCACCACTCTGCGCGCCCGCGGTAATCTCGCACATCATCGCGCCGAAAGCGGTGACCTCCGCGCCGCGGTCACCGAGTACGAAGCGTTGCTCGCCGACCAGATCCGTGCGCTCGGCCCCACCGATCCCGACGCGGTGTTCACCCGCGAGAACCTCGCCTACCGGCGGGGCGAACGGTGACACCGGTGCCGACGATCCGCGGGGCCTCGTCGCGGCCCGCTACCGGGGGATGAACGAGCGCGGAGCGATCGCCGCGCTCACGGATTCATGTCGTAGGTGCCCGCGTAACTCGACACCTCGTCGTTGACACGCTGGGTCCGGTCTGGGTCGACGACCGGCTTGCGGAGCACGCTCATCGCCCAATCCTGCTGCGCCCGAGTCGAAGACGACTTCGAGAAGACGCCGAGCGCGTACATCGAGAAATCCCGCACGAAGATCTCGAAGATCGAGTCGACGATATCGTCGGAGGTGCCGGTGATCTTCGCCTGTTCCAGAATGAGCTGACCGTAGGGGAGCAGGGTGAACAATTCACCCACCGCCAGTTGATAGTCCAGATCGGCGAGCTGGTCCTCGGTCGGGGGCGCCTGCACCGGGAACTGCGTGAAACTCTCGGCCAGTTCCGAGAACAACGCCACATTCGGCAGATGCCGGAATTCGGCGAAGGCAGGCCGCCAGTCGGCGAACCTGACCTTGCCGAGACCGGCCGCGCCGGGCTGACGGAACAGCGCCTCGTCGTCGCCGGGGTCGCGGCGCACCGGGACCGGCGGGAGGTCGGTGGCGTTGTAGAGGAAACCGGGCATGAATTTCAGCGTGAGCGCCATATTCACGTGCGCGGTGCCCTCGAGGCGCGCCATCGAGTCGATGGTGCCACGCGCCACCGCGAAATAGCTGTCCTTCTCGAAACCCCTGGCGGAGATGACATCGGAGAGCTCGCGGAAAACCCGCTCACCCTCCCTGGTGACCTTCATCTTGCCGATCGAGTTGAACATCACGAAGCGGCGGTCCTCCGGCGTCGAACTGCGCATGTAGTCGATCGCGCGCTCGTGGTACAGCTTCATCGCGTTGATGCGCAGGTAGGCGTCGGACAGGATCTGGCGCACCTGGCTGAATTCGGTGACCGGGTGGCCGAAAAGGATCTTGGACGACGCCTGGTTGATCGTCTCGTGGAAACAATGCTGGACGATGCCGAGGGTCACCATGCCGATATTGAATTTGCCGCAGTTCACCGCGGCCAGGGCGACATCGAAAGCGCGCCGCCCGGTGTGCAGGACATCGTCGGCGGATACCGGGTAGTTCACCAGATCGTAGGCGCTGACGTAGTTCTGGCCGTGCACCACATTCTTGACAAGGACGTAGTCCGGGTGCGCGCTGTCGGCGATGAACCACACGTAGGCGTCGGGGCCGTCGATATCGGTGCGCCGCCCGATGGTCGGGATGATCCGCGCGACATTGCCGTTGCCGATGTAGTACTTGCTCCCGGTGGCCGTGAATCCGCCGACCCCGTCCGGGGTGAGCAGCATATCGGTGGCGTAGATGTCGGCACCGTGGTCCTTCTCGGACAGTCCGAATCCGATGATGCCGCCGCGATCGAGTTCCTCGGCGGCGCGCGCGTGCGCCTTGCCGTTGCGGCTCTGCCAGATGGTGGCCAGGCCCAGGGTCGACACGCCCCACGCGTACCAGTACTGCGAGCCGTAGAAGCCGGTGACCTCGTTGAACCTGGAGATGAACGCGGTGTCCCAGCGTTTGTCCTCGTCGCCGCCCGCGTGAGCTTTCGGCGTCGCCATATAGGCCAGGATGCGGGATTCGGCCAGGAAGGCCATCCAATCGTCGTACCACTCGGCGCGGTGAGCGTCCTCGGTGAGCGCGAGTTTGCCCTTGTTCTCGAAGAAGCCGACGAGCGCGGTCAACAGTTCGCGGGTCTTGGGGTCGAACTCCGCGAAGGTCTCGGTTTTCGGATTGAACAACGGCATGGCGGAACAGCCTTTCCTCGAGCGGTCCGCATGTGATGGCGGATGCCATCAATTTAGAAGTGATGGCGACTGCCGTCAAATATCGTCGTGTCGGTTGCGCGCGATGCCATCAGCGAATGTGGGAGGCTGCACACGGTGTGAGAGGAGAACATATGGACCCCAGGCCGCCCGCCGACACTGCCCCGACGACATCGCCCATGACCTACCGTGAGCCCACCGAAGCCGACCATGCCCGAGTGCTGGCCGTACTCGACGAGTGGTGGGGCGGGCTCGGAGGTGACGAGGGCGCTCGACAGCGTGCGGGTCTGCTGCCCCGGCTGTTCTTCCAGCATTTCACCGACACCAGCATCGTGGTCGAACGAGACGGTCGACTGGTGGCCTTCCTCATCGGATTCCTTTCCCAGTCCCGACAGGACGAGGCCTATATCCACTTCGTCGGCGTCGATCCCGCACTGCACGGGCGCGGTCTCGGAAGCGAGCTCTACCACCGGTTCTTCGACACGATGCGCAGGAACGGACGCACCGTCGTGCGCGCCATCACCTCCGACGCCAATACCGGGTCGCGAGCGTTCCACGCGCGCATGGGTTTCACCGAAGCCCGGCAGATATTTCCCGATTACGACGGGCCAGGCGCGACGCGCGTGACCTTCGTTCGCGCACTCGAGCCGTAGTCAAAGCGAGCCGTAGTCACAGTGAGCCGTAGTCACAGTGAGCCGGAGTCACAGTGAGCCGGAGTCACAGTGAGCCGGAGTCGGCCACCCCGATCAGGACGCGCCGATAGGTACCCGTCACTCGTACAGGGAACGGTAGGCGGTGATGGTGGCGACGCAGTGATCGATGATCTGTTCGCGGCTGGCCCGCAGCGATCCGTTCAGCCAGGCCGAGAACATGCCCGCGTTACCGCTCGCCATGGTCACCGCGGCCAGCCTGCGCCGCACCGGATCCTCGATGCCCGCGAACAGGTGGTCCTGGATGAGCCGGGTGAACGCGGGCATCACGGCGATCGTGGTCTGTCCGAGGCCGGTGCTGGAGTAGGGCTCGACCAGGAACAGTCGAGATTTCCGGGGATCTTCCAGCACCTTGTCCACCAGCAATTCCGAGAGCGCGCGGTCTCTGGTCGGATCGTCGGCGACCGCGAATGCCGTCATCGGCTCCAGGAATTCCGCGGCTACCTGCCGGTACAGCACATCGAGAAGTTCGTCGCGGCTGGTGAAACTCTCGTAGAAATAGCGATCGGTGAGATTGGCCCGCCGACAGACCGCGCGCATGGTTACACCCGCGGCGCCCGCCTCTCCGATCAGATCGAGCGCGGCCTCCAGCAGCGCAACCCGACGCGCCTCGCGCCGCTCGGTGAGCGTCGTCCCGCCCCAGATGCGGGGACCGGCATCCTCTGATTCCTGGCCTGTCTGCACCGTTTCACACTAGTGCGCGGCGGCGGCTGAACCCGAACCGCTGCCGTCGCGGGCGTCATCGGTAGGGGGCTATATGTCACGTGCCACGTTCCATCGGAAGTCCGGCGTCGCGCCACGCGGTGATCCCGCCGTCGAGACTGGACGCCTCGAAACCGGCCCTGCGGGCGAGGGCGGCGAAGCGCAGCGACACCTCGCCGACCGGACAGACGAAAACCACCGGGCGCGTTCGGGAGAACGGCATACCCTGGGCGAACATATCGTCGAGTTGGTCGTCGCGAATATTCAGCGCGCCGGGGACGTGGCCGATTCGGTAGGCCATCGCACCTCGGGTGTCGACGATCACGGGGCGGTCCCTCGCATCGAGCCGCACCAGTTCGGCGGGCGAGAGCGCGGGTGTCGCCGCGATCTCCGCCGCGGTCGCGGGTATGCGCCGAGCGGTTCGGCCGAAGAGTTCGGGTCTGCGCTTCTTGATATAGGAGAGATAGGGTTCGATGCGGTCGCAGACGATGACGACGGCCACCACCGGGTCCTCCGCCTGCGCCGAAAGGTCCAGCGCGCCGAGGGTTTCCAGCGCCGCCGCATAGGCCGCGCCGCTGGTCGGCCCGGCCAGGACGCCGTAGCCGGAGGCCAGTCGCAGCGTGGCGTCCACCGCCGCGCCGGATTCCACCGTGACGATGTGATCGTAGAAATCGGGCTGGAAGAGTCCGACGTCCCACATCTCGGCTTCCGAGCGGATACCGGGGATGAAATCGGATCGTTCGGAGACCACGGCGACGGTACGCAATGCGGGATTGTGTTTGCGCAGATAGGTCGCGGCGCCCCGGGTGGAGCCGGTGGTGCCGAGCCCGCCGATCAGATAGTCGACGTGGACGCTGCCGTCGGCGGACAGATCCTCGTGGATCTCCCTGCCGGTGCCGAGGCTGTGCGCCTCGACATTCTTCTCGTTGGTGTACTGCGAAGGGTGGTGATACGCGCCCGGTTCCTTGGACATCGTCGACGCGATCACCGAGTACACGTCGTTGGGGGTGGTCGGATCCGGGCATTCGGACAGACCGGGAAGTTCCACGATGTCGGTGCCGAGGATCTGGAGCAGATCGCGTACTTCGGCGACCTTGATCCGATTGGTCACCGCCCGCAGGCCGACGCCGTGCAACCCACCGAGAACGCGCAGCGCCTTGGCCGTATTACCGCTGGAAGCCTCGATGAGGGTCTGTCCGGCCGCCGCGATCTCCTCGAGTTCGTCGCCGATCATGGCCAACGCGACCCGGTCCTTGACCGATCCGAAGGGGTTGTACGACTCCAGTTTCGCGTACAGTTCCACCTTCTCCAGACCGTGCACGGCCGGGTCCAGCCGCAGTAACGGGGTGTTGCCGATCAGTTCGGTGATGTGGTCGTAGCGCATCAGGGCGCCTCGGTCGGCAGGGGAGCCCCGGATCCGCCGGTCGAGGTGGCCGAGAAGGCTATGACCGGATCACCGGGCTCGTAGTCGGCGTCGTGGCACACCCGGAAGCTTCCCTCATGATGTGTCACAGCCAATTTCGCGGGCAGCGGATGCATCGAGGCCGAAGCCGCGGACAGATCCATGTGGTAGGCAGCAGTATTCGGGAAGACCATCAGATCGCCGGGCTGCGGGCAGCGTCCCAGCCACACCTTATGATTGGCGATCATATCCCGCTCCAGGCAGAGGCGACCCGCGATATACACGCCGACCGGTCCGGAATCGGCTGTGGCGGATCGCGAATCGAATTCGTCCTCCGTGCGGGGGACAACGATCGGATCCACCATGACCTCCTGGTCGGCGGGGGTCATCGAATCCCGGCTGAGGTCGACATTCACCAGCACGGTGCCGTCGGCCAGTTCCTTGGTGAAATCGACCCTGGCGATCGTTATGCCCGCGTGGTCGACCAGCGCCTTGCCCGGTTCGGTCCACAGGGTGAGCAGATTGTCCCCCGCCACCTGGGCGACGGTACGTCCGCCATGGCGATCGAGGGGGGCGGTGAGCAGATCATCGAGTAGTCGGTCGGCCGGAATCGTATTGGCGTACTTGTGGAATACCGGTGTGCCGTGCACCGAGCCGCCCTCGATGTGATAGCCGAAGGTATTACCCGCCCAGCTCATCGACTCGCCACGGCCGAGCAGTGCCGCACGGAGCGCGCGCACGTAACCGTCGAATCGATCCGCGTCCGCGGTGAACACCTGCCGGAAACCACCACCGATATTCAGCACCGACGGTGTCAGCCGATGGCCGCACGCCTGTTCGACCAATCGGAGACAGGCGTCGATGGCCCGCACGCGTTCGGCCTGTTCACCCGAATCGATGTGGAAGGCGAAGCCGAGGAAGGCGATCCGGTCGCGGTAGGTGCGCAGCAGTTCGAACGCTTCGTCCATTCGGCTCAGCGGCACCCCGAATCGACTGACCGGCGTGCCGTCGAATCCCGAGACCCGCAGCAGCACCGGAATTCCGGCCCCGGCGTCGGCGAGTTCGGCGATCCGGCGCAGCTCCCACAGATTGTCGACATTGACGGTTGCCCCGCGGTCGATCAGTTCGCGCAGGAACGGCTCACCCTTCGGACCGGTCACTTCGATCCGTGCCGTGCCGAAACCGGCGTCGACCGCCTCGGCCAACTCCTGCCGCGAGGCGACATCGATCGATATTCCGGCGCGCTCGGCGACGCGAACGAAGGCGCGTGAGTGATTCACCTTGTGCGCGTAGCAGATCCGGTGCAGCGGTGCGTGGCGATCGAGGACGGCCCGCAACCGCGCCAGATTCTCGGCGTAGACCTGTGGAAACAGCAGGTGCACAGGGGAACCGAAGGTCGCCGAGGTCGCCTCGACTGTCTCGCGGCTGTCGAGAAACGCGCGAACCAGGGGGTGGAGCTTCGCCGGTAGCGTCGGTGGCGGTGGCGGTGGTGTCATACGGCGGTTTCCGACGAGTACGGTGCGCCGGACCGCAGGGCGGAGGGCTGCTCGGCGACCGGGTTGTAGCCACCGTCGCGGATCGCGTCGAAGGCACGCGCCCGATTGCGCGGGCTGCGGAATTCGGCCACCACCCTCTTGGTGATCAGATCGACCTCCCCGACCTCGATATCCATCGACTCGAGCAATCCGGTAATCGTGCGCACACAGTGTTTGCAGTTCATATCGGGGATATAGAAGATCCGGTCCTCGGCGGCGGCGGGCGCATCGGCGGTCTCCTCGTCGAATTCGGCCGCGATCTCGGCGATATCGCAGCGGGGGACCATCGCCACGAAGACGGAGACGAACCGCTCGGCCACCACGGGAAGAATGCTGTAGTGCGCGTCGCCGAACTGATGGGGCATGGCGGCCAGGCAGACCGGGCGGGTGCCAGCGGGCAGCAGCGCGTACTGGCGGGAGATGAGGTCGAGGTCGTCGTGGTATTTGGCGATCGCGTCGGCGACGCTCAACCCCTCGGCGCCGGTGGCCCGCCGCATGACCGTATGGGCGTCGGCGATGGTCGCGTCCTTCATCGCGCGCAGCGTCGCCACCGAATCGGCGGTATAGCGCACGGTGCCGTCGGGTTGAGTCGCGAATGTCACCGGAATCATCCCGCGCCGGTAGGTCGAGGCCTGTAACTCCCAATACCATCCGGTCGCGACCGCCGCGAGGATTCCGGAATCGTGTATGCCACGGGCGAATTCGGCCGCGCTCCGATACCCGGTCTGCCGTGCCAGCAGCGCGTGCTGAGCCAATGCCCTGCCTGTCGCCTCGATGCCGACCCGAAAGATCTCGATAGGATCGTGATCGGTGGTCGTCGTCTCCAGTATCGCGCGCTCGCGCGGGCCGAGCGCGGTGATACGGTTGCTCAGCCCCGCGTTCGCGGTGAGCCCGCGCCAGAGTTCCAGCACCGTCTCACGCATGGCGATCGGCACGATCGGTCCGAGCCCGTCGGCGCGATAATGACCGGTATTGGGGATGCCGTCACTGTCGATCCAGGCGATCCGGTGCGTCGCGGTGGTGACCTGGTCGGGTCGGCACGGACTCATGAACCGCTCGAGGTACAACCGCTGCGAATAGGTGAGATGGCTGTTCGGTTCGGTGCGTAACGCGGTGGGAGTGAATTCGATTCGTCGGGGTTGCGGGACGGTCGGCTGTCCTTCGAACAGTCCGGGGTGGGCGAGTGCGGCCAGGACGCGGGACGCGGCCCGCCGGTCGTAGCGCGGGTTGTCGCTGCGCTCGGTCACGAAACCTCCTCGGCGATGGTCATCACGCACCGGATGAACCGGTCGATCTCGTCGGCGGTGTTGTAGATATGGGTACTGACCCGCACCGAGTCGATCTCGGCGGTATGCGTCGCACCGTCGGGGACGGTGCAGTGCAGGCCGGTGCGTACCAGGAAGCCGAGTTCACTCAGCACGAAACCCGCGTCGGCCGAGGAGATTCCGGTGAGTGTGAACGAGACGATGCCGTAGCCGACCGCGCAGGGCGCGTAGGCAGGGCCGGGGAGGAAATCCAGTCCTGGCACCTGCCCGAGTCCATCGATGAGACGCAGCGTCAGTTCACGATTGTGGGCCGCGATCACCGCGAGATCGAGAGATTCCAATACCTCCAGCGCCGCGCCCAGCGCCAGGATTCCGGGAATATTGTGGGTTCCACCCTCCAGCAGATCAGGCATTCCCGCGGGGGTGAGCCCGGCTTCGGTCCATCGCACACCGGTATTGCCGCCGGGCAGGAACGGCAGCAGGCGGTCGTGGATCCGTCGGTGGCAGTACAGAATTCCGGTGCCGGGCACGCCGAACATCTTGTGCGCCGCGAGAACCGCGAAATCCGCACGCAGTTCGACCACGTCGACCGGCAGATGACCGCCGCTCTGGCTGCAGTCGAAACACAACAGGATCGTGGGGTCGATGCGACCGCGCAACTCCTCCAGGGTGGTGCGACCGCCGAAGACGTGGTGCAGATGACTCGTGGTGACCAGTCGGGTACGCGGGGTGATCTTCGCGAGAATATCGGCGGTGTCGGCCTCCCCCGCCTCGGTCATCCGATAGGGGATCAACTCGATATGGCGTCCGAACCGTGCCAGCAGTCCGCGCAGGTGATACCAGGGGTAGACAGTGGAGGCGTGATCGCCGGGGTTGTAGAGGATCTGGTCGCCGTCGCGGAGTTCGGCGAAACCCCATGAGAGAGCGACGGCGTTGAGCGCGGCCGTCGCACCGGAGGTGAACACCACTTCGTCGGTGTGCTCGGCCCCGATGAAGGCCGCGGTGCGCGTGCGGATCCGGGACAATCGGGTGCCGAGAGCCGTCGCCCACGGATAGGTGCCGCGCCCCGCGTTCGAGGTGGGCGAGGCGTAGTAGCGATGAATGGTTTCGATGACTGGACGCGGCATCTGTGTGGTGGCCGCGCTGTCGAGGTAGATCTCGGTGGATTCGGCCAGCGCGGGGAACATCTCACGCGGCGGGGTAGGCGACGAGGCGGTGGAAGTCGGGGACCGCGCACCCCCCGGTACCGGCCGCGTGACACGCGACCCTGGCGCAGGTGACCGCAACGTGACGCTCCCTTCACAGGACGCGCTGGACGTCACCAACGATACGCACTTTTCGGAAGGTCATCGAAGGTTTCACGTGGACAACACTTTTCACGCGCCGCGGTTTCGGTCACGGTGGCGCGTGCCGCCCGCCGATGCGCGGGCGGCGACTCAGTACTTGCCCTGCACGTATTCGACGAGGCGCTGCCGCTCGGTGGTCAGTTCGGAGATGGCGCTCTTGACCACATCGCCGATGCTGACGATGCCGATCAATCTGCCGTCGTCGACCACGGGCAGATGCCGGATGCGATGGTCGGTCATGGTCCGGCGCAAACCGTCGACCCGGTCGCCGGGCGCGCAGACGCGCACAATCGGCGGTCATGATCTCCGACACCGCGGTGTCGAGTAGCCGCGCGCCGTGTTCGTACAGGCTGCGCACCACATCGCGTTCCGAGACGATGCCCGCGATGACGATGCCGTCGGGAGAGACCACCACCGCCCCGATATTGTGCGCTGCCAACGTGGCGAGCAGGGTGCGCACCGTTGTCTCGGGCGTGACGGTCGTGACGTCGCCGCCCTTCCTGCGTAAGATCTCCGCGATTCGCATATTCACACCATCCAGGGGCACGGGGTTCCAGGATCCCGCGTCACCGGGCGGTGGTCCAGCACGAATTCGAAACAGTGCGTCAGAGGTGTCTGCTCACGCTGCGATCGAGATCGCGGGCGAGCAACGCGATGGCGGCCTGGGATATGCCCGCCGAGGTCGCCAGGTCGATGGTGGTGAGCTGGGCGATGCGGCGCAGCCGGTAATCGACGGTATTCGGATGCACATAGAGCTGTCGCGCGGTGAGCTGACGATTCATATCGTTGCCGAGGTAGGCGCGCATGGTGTCGAATAATTCCTGGTGGTCGTCGAGCGGTGCCAGGATGGTCGCGATGCGGCGGATCGCGGGCCCGCCGCGGGTCAGCTGATATTCGACCGCCAGATCGTCCATCTGATACAGACCGGGTTCGCGCCCGCCGACCCGGACCAGATTGAGTAGTTCGTGGGCTTGGTCGGCGGCCTCGGGAATCTGAGCGGTCTCGCTGACGACCACGGTCGCGGTGACGGGAACCCCGGTGGCGTCGGTCAGTTTCGCCAGCACCTCGGCGGTCAGCGACTGACCCGCGTCGCAGACCGGAATCAACAGGGTGCCGCCCTTGGTGGAGAGCAAAGTCAGTGCCCTGGCTTCGAGGGAGGTGGCGAGTTCGGACTGTAGTCGTCGTAGTTTGCGGCGCGCGGCGACCTGGGAATCCACCCGGGGGTCGCGCTCGTCGGCGTGTTCGGGAATCGAGAGCGCCACCACTTCGTAGGAATCCGCGATCGGAATCCCGGCCTGGCGCGCCAGCGCCGAACTGCGCCGCCCGGCGAGTAGCGCCGAGGCAAGGGTCTGAGAGGCGGTCTGGTGTTCTCTGGCCACCAGGTGCTGTTCATCGACATAGGAATCGGAGACGGCGACCGTGATCGCCTCGAGCAATTCGAGCATGAGATCGGTGGCGACGAGCAGTTCGTCCACATCGTCGGCTCTCGCTCGTGCGGTGACCAGGCCGAACGCGATGCGTAGACCCTGGTGGTAGGCACGCAGGATGGTGCCGAGCGGTACCGCTTCCCGCGCCCACTGGGCGGCGGCCTCTCGCACCTCGCTGAGACGTTCCTCGTCCGGTACCGTGCGCCGATCGAACATCTCGGCGGCCAGCGCCAGGCAGCTCCTCGTCATCTTGGTGACATCGCCGCGCAATTGCTCGCCCGGCAATGTCCGGCACGGGGCCATGCAGGTGGCGAAGTATCCGACCATTCGCGACGCCACCCGGTCTGTGTTCTGCAGCGGCACCGACGCGGGCTGACCGCCGATTTCGAGCGCCGCATCGGGCGATTCATTGGACAGATCCAGCGCGGTGAAGGCCATACGTATTCGCTCCAGTGGCTATCGGGCGTAATACATCTGCGCCCGAATCGTTACATCACTATACGAAATAGTTATGAACCTGGCGAGAGTTCGATGAGATCACCGCAGTGGTGCCGTCCGGTCCCGGCCCGAACGTCGGTCCTGTTGCGGCGGAGGTCGGTTCGAGGCGAGGTGATCGCGGGCGCTGAGGGCCGGAACTAACCGCCGGTGCCGTCCTGTGCTCCACCGCTGCGGATTTCGTGTTCGATGGCTACCGCGGCGTAGTGCTGGCCGCTGGCACGCAATTGGGCGATGCGACGGTGCAGCGCCTCCGTGCCGTATACGGCGGCGATGTCGGCGATGCCGAGCCTGCGGGAACGATGAAGTGGCTGGTCCATGTGCGCCTCTGGACTCTGGCGCACCGAAATCCGATTGGCGACGCTGGCACGGGCTCCGGGTGCGAAATCCCCTGATCTAACGCGCTCGAGTGTAGGGCGACCTATGGTACAAATGCAAGCACATTTGCACGAACATTCGTGCGCGCACGTCGATTTGGGAACTACTCGTCGTCGAGGCCGGCGGAGAGGTAGGCCGCGGCCGCGAGCCACTGGCGGCATTGCGGCCCGTGTACCTCATGGAGGTTCAGGATGTCGCGGGCGCGGCGGTAGGTGAGTCCGCCCGGCTCTGTGCCACAGTCGGTGACGGCCCGTTCCGGAATCGCGCGGGACCGCACGACTTCGACGCTGACGCCACCGACGCTGACGCCACCGCCACCGACGCCACCGACACCGCCAACACCAGCGACGCCACCGCCCGAGATTCCGGACGAACGGGGAGTACGAAATGCCTGGCTCATATCGACCACCCCTTGTGTATGGCTCGGGGGAGGCGATGAGCGCGGTGACGCCGGAGAGTTGTCTCGGCGTTATCTCCCCGTTTCACGAAGTCGAGTTTATGCGTTCGTACGTTGCGGATGCAAGCACATTTGCAAGAACGGCCAACGCAATTGGAAAGAACCGACAGGTATGGAAAAGGCGATTTCCGACCTACCGGTCGGAAATCGCCTTGGCGCTGCCCGGAATTCGCGGGAACGCGGCTCAGGGTTTGCGGGCGACCCCGCCATAGGCCGAAATAGGACGGATCTCGCCGACCTCGGTGGCGGCCGCGCGCCACTGGGTGATCGAGGTGACGCCGGGCTCCACCAGCTCCAAACCGTCGAAGACCGCGCGGATCTGAGCCTGGGGGCGTGGAACATACGGGGTCCCACCGGTTCCGGTGTAGTTCTCGCAGAGCGTCACGTAGTCCGGACTGTCATCGGTGCCGTCCCAGTACACCAGGTAGCTGCCCGAGGGCACCGCCGCCATGACGGTGTCGACGATGCGTCGCAGGTCTTCGTAGCTCTTGGCGTGGCCGAGTACGCCCATGAACATGACGCCGATCGGCTCGTTGAAATTGAGCACGTTGCGAGCGTCGGCGATGATCTGCTCGGGGAAGTGGTAGTCCGAATCCACGTAGGTGGTAACACCTTCGGGGGTGGTGCTGGTGAGTAGCGCCCTGGCGTGGGTGAGGACGAGCGGGTCGTTGTCGACGTAGACGATCTTCGATTCGGGTGCCACGCTCTGGGCCACCTGGTGGGTGTTCTGCATGGTGGGCAGGCCGGTGCCGATGTCGAGGAACTGGCGGATGCCCACCTCGCCCGCGAGGTAGGTGACCGCGCGGATCAGGAACTGGCGCGACTGCACCGCCATGGTGGTGATGTCGGGGTCGACCTCGATGCCCGCGTCGCCTGCGATGCGGTCGATTTCGTAGTAGTCCTTGCCGCCCATCCAGTAGTTCCAGATGCGGGCCGAATGAGGAATGTCGGTGCGGATCAGTGGTGCGTTGTCGTCGGGCATTGCGTTGAGCTCCTCAGCAAGCGTGTTCGGCGGCACGCCGTGAAGGGTGTCGCGAATGGCTGGTACATCCGATGTGCACTGTGACAGTACAAGATTCGCGTCGCTCAAGCGGCCTGGTTCGGTGACCTGAACACGGGATATCCGCAGTGTCCGCGCGGAGGTCGAACAAAGCCGACCGGTAGGTCTTGATAACCCCGCGCGCGGTGGTGAACTCCGTGCTATCGTCCTGCGCGGTTGCAGATGCAAGAACGTTTGAGCGTGCATCTGTAAGTCCGGAAACAGAATTCGTCACTACAGCCGGTGTCATCCGAGGAGTGGAAAATGCCCGATACATCTGTGCGCAAGATCGAAAGCGCGTGGCGCAAGAGCTCGTTCAGCGGTCCGAACGGCGGCAACTGCGTGGAGGTCGCCGAAGCCTCCGGCGGCCTGGTGGCCATGCGCAATTCGCGTGACCCGGAAGGAAGCGTCCTGTTCTACACCCGGCCGGAGATCGACGCGTTCGTGCGCGGCGCGAAAGCGGGAGAGTTCGACGATTTGACTAGCTGAAAGGTAACATTGCGATCGATGCGGTGTGTCCTACAGGGGTGCGTATGTGACACACTGGTGGGCAACCTCGAGTATCGGAGACGACTCCATGATCGCAGAACCCGATGACGACGGTCGTGTGCAATCGGTTGTCGCGGAACGTGGTCCGACTGTGCTTCGGATCGCGCTCGGCGGCCAACTACGCAAACTCCGGGAGAGTCGGAATATCACCCGGGAGGACGCGGGTGATTCGATCCGTGGGTCGCACGCGAAGATCAGCCGTCTCGAATTGGGCCGCACCGGTTTCAAAGAACGTGACATCCGCGACCTGCTGACGCTGTACGGCGTCGTCGATCCCGAAGAACGCGAAGCGTTCCTGGATCTGGCGCGGAAAGCGAACGAACCAGGATGGTGGCATCGTTACAGCGATTTGCTGCCGCCCTGGTTCAGTACCTATCTGGGGCTGGAGCAGGCGGCGGGCAAGATTCGCACGTACGAAGCGCATCTCGTGCCCGGCCTATTGCAGACGCCCGAATATTCCAGGGCTGTCCTGTCGCTCGGCAGTGACGACGCCGATACCGATCGTCGCGTCACTGTCCGCCAGCGCAGGCAGGAATTGCTGTTCCGCCCCGTCGACCCGCCGATCGTGTGGGCGGTCATCGACGAGGCGGCACTGCAGCGCCCCGTGGGCGGCGCCGTCGTTCACCGCGAGCAGATGGAACATCTCATCAAACTCGCGGATGTCCCGAATATCACCATTCAGGTACTTCCGTATTCGGCGGGTGAACATGCCGCGGCGGGTAGTTCTTTCAGCATTCTGCGCTTCGCCGAACCCGAACTCCCGGATATCGTCTACCTGGAACATCTCACCAGTGCCCTGTATCTGGATCGCAGGCAGGACCTCGCCCAGTATCTGTCGGTGATGGACCGGCTGAGCGTCCAGGCACTGCCGCCGGAAAAGTCTATCGAGATGCTGCGGCACTACGCGTCGGAGCGCTGACGGGCGCATAAGGAATATCGGGTGCGTGTCGAATCCTTCGGCACGCACCCGACTTGTCTCGGGGTCGTCGTTATCCTGAGTTGCCGTCGTTGGCCGGGTACGAGGAATCGGGTATCCGACTCTCGGGGCCTGCGTGGCTGCGAATTGCGGCAGGGGACACACGACAGGTTCGCCGAATACTCGACCCGCGTTTCTATTCTCCGTATGCCGAGTCGATTCGGTAGCACGGATAACTCATCGGACGCGTACGAGAAATTGCGGAACGCCCGACCGGCTGCCCTGCGCGAACTCCGGAATCGTCGCTGTCGCGGGAGACGCGGAGCGCCGGGGCACTACTGTTTGATGAAACTGGATGCGATGCGCCAGAACGTGGCGGGCTGCAGCGCATTCATATCCCAATCGTCGGCCATGTCGTGCGCGATGGAGACGATTCGGTCGATGTCGAAGTCGTTCCGGGTGGCGGCTCCGGTGGATTCGACAGCGTCGATGACGAACGCGACCGCGGTTTCCCGCGAGTACGCGATACTTCTGTGACCGTTTCGGGTCGGCGATGTGCTCATAGTTGTCATACCGTTCGCTGGCTGGTCGGCCAGTGCGGCGTCGGCGTACCCGAGCCGGCCGCCGGTAAGTGGTTGGTCCATCCTAAAACCCCTGACATGTGGCGGCAGCAAACCATTGGCGACTCGGCCGTCGGTCCACTCACACGGCCTCCCCTGGTTGTCCCCTGTAAAGCTCTGCGGGACTGAGTTTAGGTCCGTCGACCTTGCGGATGCAAGTACATCTGCACGATCGATTACATTCGCGCAAACCAATTTTCATGGCCACTGGTACGGCGGCCGTCGTCAGACCGGACGGTTCGTTGAGATATGAGGCCAATTCGCGGCGGAACGCTGCCGTGTTCGTGTCGTCTCCGGTGATCTGTGACGTCTCGCCGACGCGAGGCGACCCCGTGCGAGTCGAGGTGTTCCGGGCGGGATCGCGCACCGCCGCTTCGGTGATCCGCCTCCGCGACAGCGCCTCTGGCTATTGTTTAGCTAACTGCGGCGGCTACGGCATCGGCGATCGGGGTCTCGCCGGTGACGAGTTCGAGCGTCGCGCCCGCGGTCGCGGGCGTGTGCACCAACTCGGCGATGGTCGCGGCGACGTCCGCGCGCGGGATATCGCCACGGCCGAGCGGCGGCGCGGCGAGGCGGATCAATCCGGTGCCGGGGGTATCGAGCAGTCGTCCCGGCCGCAGTATCGTCCAGTCGAGGTCGCGTCGGCGGAGATCTTGTTCCGCCTGAGTTTTCGCATCGATATAGGCGGCCCACACCTCGTCGCTGCCCGGTGCGGGCGGCTGCCCCGCGCCCATGGAGGAGATCTGCACGAATCGGCGCGTGCCCGCCGACTCGGCCGCATCGGCGAGTAACACCGAACCGTCGCGGTCCACGGTGTACTTGCGTGCTACACCGCTGCCCTGCCCCGCGCCCGCGGCGAAAACCACTGCGTCCGAACCCCGCACGGCCGAGGCCAATTCGGTGGCCGTGTTCGATTCCAGGTCGAGCAGGACGGGGCGGGCTCCGGTGGCGATGACCTCGTCGCTGTGTCGAGGATCGCGGATGACGCTGTCCACGGTGTCTCCCCGACGAGCGGCGGCCTCGGCCAGCAGCAGCGCGATCTTTCCGTGACCGCCGACGATGACGATTCGCATCGATCGATCCTTCCTGTAGTCAGCGTGGGTGCGTTGGGTAGCTGGGTGATCGGCCGCTGTGTCGCGAACCGTCAACGCTCGGGACCACCGGGATTGCACGATGCCTGGACGGTGCCCTGATAGCCGACCGCGGGTCGCCACGGCTCGAGGTTCCAGCTCGGCTTGTTCGGTTGCACCAGCCTGGCCCATTCCCAGTGGCAGATGAATTGATCACGCATGCCGGGAGATTCGGCATCGGGAGATTGCGAGAGCACTTCCTGCCACGCGCGCTCGTCATTGCCGGGAGAGGTGGTGCGCCTGCCCGCGACGGTCGGGTAGACCAGCAGTCGCGTGCCGTCCTCGGTCTCGGTCCACTCCACGTGATCGATGAGGGGGAGATCGGCGTACGGGTCGAACGTGGGCAGCGCGACGACCTGGGACGCCGACGGGGTGGCCGCGGGCGGGGGAGTGACCGCTGTCTCCGGTGTCGGCGTCGCCGCGGTCGGTGGCGCGGTGGTGGAATCCTCGGAGCCGCATCCGGCGAAGACGAGTATCACCGCCAGACACGCTGTCATCACCCAGCGGGCCCGCGGCGAGCGGGTTCGTGGATGTCCGGTTCTATCCCGGGCCATCGATATCACGGTCCATCCTCTCGATCCTGACGGTGCCTACTCGAGCGTAGCCATTCCCTGGCACACCCGCGCCCGTCGCGCGCGAAGCCACCGAATGTGGTGGCTTGCCGAATCGGTCCGACGGTAGTGATAGTCGTTCGGTGAAATGGACGCGGATGGTTTCGGACACGGCGGCGATGGTGCTCGCGGTGACGGTCGCGCTGTCCGGCCCCGTGACGGCGGAACCGGCCGACGCCCCGGGCTCGGTGACCGAAGTGTCGCCGCTTCCGGCCGAGGTGTCGGTACCGGAGGCGAGCGCCGGGCACCGCCTGATCTATTGGTCGCGCGGTCCGCGCGGTCCGATGCTGAGCAGCGGTGCGCTCTATCTGCCCGCCGGCACGCCGCCGCCGGGCGGCTGGCCGATCGTGGCCTACGCGCACGGCAGTGTGGGGATCGCCGATCACTGCGCCTTCACCCTGCGAAGCCGCGACTATTACTTGAAGTCGGTCTACCCCGGTCTGCTCGCGGCGGGTTACGCGGTGATGATCTCCGACTATGTCGGATTGGGGACACCCGGCACCCACCCGTATCTCGACGGCCCGTCGCAGGCCCGCAGTGTGATCGACGGGGTGCGGGCCGCCCGCTCGGTAACCCCGCAGTTGGGCACCCGCTGGGCGGTGCTCGGACAGTCCCAGGGCGGCCAGACCGCGCTGTTCACCGCGCGGACCGCGCCCTCCGACGCCCCCGAACTCGACTTTCGCGGCGCCGCGTCGACCGGCGCACCCTCGAATCTGGAACTGGTAGCCCCGCTACTCGGTCCCTGGGTGCCGCGACTGCCGCTGCGGATCACCACCGCCTATTTCGCCATGATCGTCGCGGGATTGCGGGCGACCGCCCCCGAATTGGATATCGACAGTTATCTGACGCCCACCGGCGTCGATGTGGTGCGCGTCGCGGAAGAGAATTGCGTCGCCGAGGCCGACGCGTTGGTCCGCGATATCGCCATCGGCGACATGCTCGCCCGCCCGCTACAGGATCCGGCGCTGATCGCGGCGGTGCGGTCGATGCTGGAGATCCCGACCTCCGGCTATACGACGCCGCTGTTCGTCGGTCAAGGGCTCGCCGATCTGGAGGTGCCCGCCCCGCTCAGCGCGAAGATGATCGCCGATCTGCTGGCGGGCGGCGCGGACCTGCGGGTCGGGGTGTATTCAGAGGATCATCTCGGCGCCGCCCGCGCGGCGTATCCCGATGTGCTGGCGTTCCTGCGCCGGGTGCTGGAGCGACAGTGATATTCGTCAGCGCCAGAGTGACCGGCAGGGGAGCCGCCGTAGGCCGGGGCGGATCATGCTGTCCACGGTGACCGTCAGGCCGGCGTGCACGGCCGCCGTGGTGAATTCCCACGCCTCGGTGTGGGTCGCCGCGTACTCGAGCACAAGTGCGTCTTCGGGGGTCGTGCCGTCGAAGTAGACGGTGACGCGTCGGTTGGGAACGTCCACTATCCGCTGGTTCGCCTTGGTTGTCGCAGTGCCGTCCATGCCACTGTCTCCCTTCCGGCCGGGCGTGAGATCTCGCCCGCTGATTTCGACGGTAGGTCGACACCATGCTCAGGAACATGTTCCTGTCGGGGCGCTTGAGAAGTCACAGCGCCGATCGGCGAGCACTGGGAGACGCACCAGGCGTCCGTCCGTCGCCCGCACAACGAAACCTGTCACAACGTATGAATTATCAGCAGGTTCCGCGCAAGGGCGGCGAGGGGCGGGGCCGATGACGAGAATTGTTCATGACATGGCCCGCATCGAGTAACTTTTGGGGACACAGGCTTTGGGGGATGCCGCGTAGTTGTTGCGATTCGGCGTCGTGACACGCACAACTCGGGTACGGACGGGGCTTCGGCCGGGCGTGGCGGGTTAGCCTGAGGCTCTGCGCCCGGCACGACGAGGGGGCATTTCGAAGTCGAAATCCGCACACGCCGGGGCGCAGCGAACCCGCGATCGCACCCAGAGGCGTGTGCTATGAGATTTCTGCGTGTCTTCTTCCTGACGATGCTGCTCGTCATTCCGCTCATGGGCGGACGAGCGAATGCCGAACCGCCGCCGCCCGCGATTCCCGGATTGCCCGCGCTGCCGGATCTTTCGGGTCTGCCTCCACTGCCGGATGCCTCGGGCGCGATCCTGCCCGGACTACAGCAATGGATCGACGCGGTCATTCCCGCGCCGCCCATCAATGCTGTGCCACAGGTGAATTCACCGACGATCGAGATCGCGGGCATCACACCGGAATTGGCGACGCTGCGATCGGCGGTGTTGCCGGCTCCGGTGCGTGATCCGATTTTCGACGCGTGGCCCGCGGATCTCGACGGCTTGGAACCGGGGCGGTTGATCGAGGTCCGCGATGTCACCGCCACCGCGTCGGCGCTGGTTCTCATGCCGTTCGACCGGGCGGTGCTGCTGAAATTCCGTACCACCGACGCACACGGACGCCCGTCGTACGCCACCGCGACACTGGTGATCCCGGTCGGGGCGTGGCAGGGGCCGGGTGCGCGACCGGTGCTGGTGAACAATCTGCCGATCGACGGGCTCGGCCGCGAATGTACGCCCGGCTACACCATGGCGCACGGCTGGGACAGTGAGATCAGCGTGACCGACTACATTCCGCCGACGATGCAGCTCGCGCTACTGCGTGGATACGCGGTGCTGGTCCCGGATCACGAGGGGCCGTGGATGGCCTACGCCGAGCCAGTGGTCGCCGGTCACGCGGTGCTGGATTCGATCCGCGCGGTGCGTGGACTGCTACCCGACGATTTCGGCGCCAGCCGATTCGGGATGGTCGGGTATTCCGGCGGTGCGATCGCGACGCACGGTGCGGTGAAGGTAATGCCCGAATACGCACCGGAACTGATCGATGTCGTGGCAGGGGCGGCATTCGGCGGGGTGCCTGCCGACTACGAGATCCTGTCGCGCAGCATGAACGCCAACCTCGCCTCGGGGGTGTTCATGGGGGCGGTGCTCGGTATCGCGCGCGAGCGCACCGAGATTCTCGGACGGATGAACAACCTCGCGCAGTGGATCGCGACCTCGCCGGTGAAAGATCTGTGCGCCAGCGTCTTCGGCGCCGCCGGACTCCTGCTGTTGCCGATCGATATCGCCGCGAATTTCCCCGACCCGTTGAATTCGGACTTCGCGGCGCAGATCTACCGGGTGACCAAGATGGAAGGGATGAAATCACCCGTCCCGCTGTATATCTACAACGGCGAGCAGGAGTGGTGGATCCCGGCCGAGGGCGCCAGAAATCTCTTTCGCGAACAGTGTGCCCTCGGGGTGAGTGCCGTCTACCGCAGTGTGCTCGGCGAGCATGTCATCGCCGCCGGTCTAGGATTTCCCGAGGCGATGATCTGGATGGATCAGCGGCTGCAAGGGGTGCCCGCACCCAACGAGTGCTGAATCCGATGCGGCCCGGATGGTTGCGCTCGCCCGGCTCCGGGCGATCTACTCGATGTGAGCGCATTTTCCACCATCACTCCCGCGATGACCCCGTCCGAACAGGCCGAATCCCTGGTCGGACGCCACTACCGGATGGTCGATCACTACGAGGTGGGGCGGGAGAAGATCCGCGAGTTCGCCCGTGCGCTGCGGGACGGGCATCCGGCACACCGGGACGAGGCCGCCGCGGCGGCACTCGGTTACGACGGCCTGATCGCCCCGCTCACCTTCCCGGCGATCCTCTGGATCACGGTGCAGCGCATGCTGTTCCAGTCGGTGCTCAGCGGTTACGACCTCGGCCAGGTACTGCATACCGAGCAGCGGATCCGGATGCGTCGTCCGCTGGTCGCGGGTGACCGGCTGCGGTGCGACTCCTTCGTCGAATCCTTCCGGCGATTCGGCGACAAGGATTTCATGGTCATCGAGAACGTCCTCACCGACCAGCACGGGGAACCGGTGCAATCCGCACACACGACCGTGGTCGCGCAGACCGGGGCGTCGGTGGCGGATGAGCTGGCCCGCGCCGTCGACGGGGTGATCCTGAGCGGTCAGGCACTCGGTGACCGGCGGGCCGACGATCCTGCCGACGACGATCTGCTGAGGGCGGCGGGCCTGCTCGAATGCCAGGAGGGCCGCGATACGACCAGGTGGTTCGCCCAACCGCCGAAGCGAGGGTCGCGTAGCGTCCCGGCCGTCGAAGACCTCGCCGTCGGGACCGCGCTGCCCCCGCTTCTCGTACCGCTGACCCGCGGTGATCTGGTCAACTACGCGGGGGTTTCCGGCGACGCCAACCCCATCCATTTCAGCGACGCGGTCGCGCGGGCGGCTGGACTGCCCGCGGTGATCTCGCACGGTTTGCTCACGATGGGACTCGGCGCCGGATATCTGACCTCCTGGCTGGGCGATCCCGCGGCGGTCACCGAGTACGCGGTGCGATTCGCGGGCTTCGTCCCTGTCGAATCCACCCGGCACAGCACGATCGAGTTCAACGGCCGTGTGAAAGCCATCGACGCCGATCGCAGATCGGCCACCGTCGCCATCACGGCGACGTGCGAGGAGCGCAAACTGTTCGGGCGCGCCACCGCGGAGGTCCTGTTGCGCTGAATCGCCGGGTTGCGGGACGTCGACCCGCTCGCCGGTGAGCCGATGCCGACCGGCGCGGCGTTCACGGCAGCGCGGGAACCAGCACGGTCGCCGTGCGCGCGAGCAGTTCGCACGCCGGGGGAGCCACGGCGGCCGGATCGGGGCGTACGTCCAGCCGCAGCCGCACCTGGCCGCCGCCTGCCGTGGTGAACGCGAGCGCGCAGTCCACGGCGGCGTCGGCGTAATCCGGCCGATACTGGACGCCGTCGCGTCCCGCCACCGTGACGTCGGCGAATTCGTGCGCGCCAGGGGCGTCGCGCACATCCCGCGCGGCGTCGCGGTCGGCGGAGAAGACACGCAGCGCGGTAGTCGCGCCACTCCATCCGCACCCCGCCCATCTCGGACCGGGCGCGATGGCGATATCCCTGCGCTCGGTCGCCGGATCGAGCCCGACCTCGCGGATCAGCGTGTCGGGGAGTTCGGCGCAGGGATCCCACGACGGCCCGGCCGTGGAGGACGAACTCGCTTCGGTCGTGGCGGCCCCGCATCCGGCGAGGGCGACGCACGCGAACACCATCGCGAGGTGAATCGCGCTGCCTCTGGGAGAGAAGCTGCCCCTGAGAGAGAAGCTGCCCCCGAGGGAGAAGCTGCCCCCGAGGGAGAAGCTGGGCCCGAGGGAGAAATGGAGTCGCATGCCGATCAGGTCATGATCGTGAGCGGTACCGGACCGGACCAGCCGCACGGCAGTTCGCAGCTGGCCGAGACCGTCACTTCGAGGGTGCCGCGCATACTCGTGCCCCGCGCTTCGGTGGCGCGCGCGGGATATCCGCACGCCGGGCATTTTCCGAAGTAATTGAGAATTTCGTGGGTCCGGACGACGACGCCAGGACGGCTGTACGCATTCATATTTCGAGTGGCTCGATCGCAGGCATGATATCGACATTAGGTCCGGTTCCGCTGAATCGTCGCCGCTCGAACATATTTCATCGGACTCACAGCGGTGTCGCCGAAGGATCATGAAATATCCAGTAGCGCTGGGGATATCGGGGCGGTACTCAGGGCGATCCGGGTGCGATGGAGCCGATGATCGGCGGATCGGCGACGCCGGGGCCGATGAGCAACCGCTTCAGGATTTTGCCGGTTTCCCCGCGCGGCAGCGAGCTGAGAAATGTGACATCGCGGGGGACCGAGAAACGGCTCAGGCGATGTTTGATGTAGTTGCGGACCATATCCGAATCCAGTCCCGACCCTTCGCGTTTGACGACGAAGGCGGCCAGGCGCTGACCGTATTCCTGGTCGGGGACGCCGACCACCGCCACTTCGCTCACCTGCGGCAGATAGGCCAGCGCTTCTTCGACCGGCCGCGGGAAGACGTTCTCGCCACCGGAGATGATCATCTCGTCGTCGCGTCCGTCGATGAACAATCGGCCCGTCGCGTCGAGATAGCCGAGGTCGCCGGTGTCGAGCATACCGTCGGCCTCGTTCGGCGGCGCGGAGTTGACGTAGCCGTCGAAGAGCATGTGGTTGGCCACGAAGATATGGCCGGTCGCGCCGATCGGAAGCGGTTTGAGGTCGGGCCCGAGCACCGCGACCTTGGTACCGAGCGGTGGACGGCCAGCGGTGGTCGGGGACGTACGCAGATCGGCAGGATCGGCGACCGTCGCCCACGACACCTCGGTGGAACCGTAGACGTTGTAGAGGATGTCGCCGTAGTCGTCCATGAAGCGCAGGACGGTGTTCGCCGCCAGCGGCGCGCCACAGCTGGCGACTACCCGCAGGCTGGAGGTGTCGTACCGTTCGCGGACGTGCACGGGCAGTTCGAGGATGCGATGCACCATGATCGGCACCGCGATGAATGTGGTGACGCGATGCTCGGCGATGAGCCGCAGGCACTCCTCGGCGTCGAATTGCGACGGTAGCACCACCGTCGCGCGCAGGGCGGTGCTGAGCTGCAATGCGGCCAGACCCCAGGTGTGGAAGAGCGGGGCGGGGATGAGCATGGTGTCGTTGATTCGCATGGGGATTCGGGACAGCAGCGCGGCGACGGTGCCGAACCCTTTGGGATGCGGCCTGCGTGCGCCCTTCGGGGTGCCCGAGGTGCCGGAGGTGAGCACGATCAGCTTGCCGGGATGGGTCGGCTTCGGAAAGTCCTTGTGCCCCAGTCCGATCATGTCGTCGATCGTGGTCGGACCGGTGCCGGGCGCTCTGACATCGCTGGCGTAGCGCGGGATTTCGGAGTGCAGGTAGTGCACGAGATGGTCGAATTCGGCGTCGACGAACAGCGCGGACAGTTTGTCGCGCTGTACGACCTCCTCGATCCGCCGGGTGGGCAGACCGGTATTGAGCAGGGCCACGTCGACGCCGAGTTTACCCGCGGCGACCATGACCTCGACCATGCCGATGTGATTCCGTGCCAGCAGTCCGACGGAATCGCCCGAGGTCAGGCCGGTCGCGTGCATGGCGGCGGCGAGGGCGTTCGTCCGCCGGTGCATCTCGTCGAACGATCGGGTGTTGTGCGCGTCGACCACCGCCGCGCGAGCCGGGGAGAAGACCGCCGCGGCCGCGTAGCCGCCCGCGAGATTGAAGCCCCATTCGGCGAGGCGGAGCAGCTGCCGGAAGCCGCGGTCGAGCCGGTAGGTGCGCATCACGCCGCTCGACACGATCTGCTTGGCGACTTCGGCGTGCTTGCGCACCGGCGAGTTCTCTCCGTTGACGACGACCGAGGTGTTCGCCCCGAGCACCAGATCCTCGACCCGCTGCAGACCGCACTGGGCCCAGTCGATGACCGCGGCGTTGGAGAGATCGGCGAGCGCGGGATGCATGCGGGTCGGTGCGAAGAAGGTGACCACCACTCGGGTGCGCTCCCCGTCCCCGTGCACGCGCACGGAGGCGAAACTGCCCTCGGCGGGGCATTGCAGTTCGAAGCCGTCGCGGATGCGTCCGATCACGACGCGCACGGTATGCGTGCGGATGCCCAGTTCGGCGGTGCCGACCCGGAAGCGCAACATCGCGTGTCCGTCGACGCTCGCCAGCGGTTCGCACGCTCCGATACCGGGAAATATCCTGGGATAGGTCTGCGGCTCCAGCAACAGATTCCATACTGCGGTGCGAGGGATCGCGAACTCCGCGACCACGTCGATGACATCGGTAACCACTGGCGTGCAATTCTCGTCGGCCGGTTCGAACAGCTCGGGTCGGCGGAGAATTCATTTGTAACCCTGGATTCAACTGTGGTCAAGTATCAGCGGTTTTGCCTGGTGAGAGGCTTGTCGAAGATCACGATTCGGGGCGAATCCAACTGTGCTCGGCCACCATTCGGCTTTGTGTGGGTAGTCTGGTGCGTGATTGCGAGTCCATGCTCGAGCCGGTTCGGGCCGGGTATTTTTCGAGACAATTCGTGATAACTCACAAATTGTTCCCTCGCGAATTCGTTCGTTTCATCGTGATGTCTTGTCGCTATTCGTCCCCTGGCTCGTGCGCCGGGCTGTCTCGCGCGGCGACGGTCGCGGGACAGAGTGTTCGCCGAAATAATGTCCCAGTGGGACAATAGTCGTAGACTGGGCCGTGTGGGAAGCGACGACGATGTCGACCGTGGATGACGTCGACCTGGACGGCCGCAGGCTGCGCACCCGGCGCAGTCGCGAGGCGATGTCGCGTGCGGCGTTCGATCTGCTGACCGAGCGCGGGTTCGGCGCGGTGGGCGTGGAGGACATCGCCGAGCGCGCCGGCGTCACCAGGCGGACGTTCAGCAGGCATTTCTGTTCGATCGAAGAAGCCGTGCTCGGCGACGTCGACCAGGATGTGCATCTGTTCAACGACGCGCTGTCGCGCCGCCCGCTCGCCGAGGCGCCGCTGGCCGCCTTCCACGGTGCCGTCCACGATTGGCTGGCCGCCGAATACGACCTCACTCGCCCGTCGCGGCTGACCCGCAGATGGGAACTGTTCCGGCGCATCGAGAGCGAACCCGCGCTGTTCGCCGGGTATCAGCGGATCAGGGCCGAGGGGCAGCGGGAGTCGGTGCGCATCATCGCGGCGCGCCTCGGCGTCGATACCGGCGGGGACCTGCGTCCCGCCGCGGCCGTCGCCGCAGGCTCGGGCATGCTGCTCGCCGCGTCGCAGGCCTGGGCGAGTGGCCCGGATCCCACCGCCCTGCCCCGGCTCGTCGACCGATTCTTCGCGACGCTCGGCGGGCTGGTCACCGACATCCAGTACGAGGAGTTCGTTCCATGAACGCCGGGTCTGTCGATATCGTCCGCCGGACGTGCCGCCGCGTCGGTTTGGATCGCAATCCGATGCGCAGGCGCGAGGATCGGTGGCAATCGGGCGTCGGGATACTGCTCGCGGTGCTCGTACTCGTCACCGTGCCACTGGTCGCGGTGCTGATCGGCAGACCGATCTACGACGCGGAAACCCGTGCGGTGCAGCAGGAGACCGCGCGCCTGCATCGGGTGGACGCGACCGTGACCGAAGTCGGGAAGACGCCGCTGTACGCTCCGATCACCCCGGTGAAGGTGTCGTGGCGAGACGCGGACGGGACGGCGCGTTCCGGCGACTACCACTCCAATGTGCTGGTCGAAGTCGGTGCGATCGTTCCGGTTCGGCTCGACGCCACCGGCCGCCTCGTGGAGCCGCCGTCGCCCGCGCGGCCCATGAGCCGCGCCGTGCTCACCTGCGCGGCGGTCGTCGCGGCGACGGTGATCGCCTGCGCGGGTGGATATCTGGTGCTGCGCTGCGGGCTGGATCGACGGCGCGCACGGCTCTGGGAAACCGAATGGGCGGCAGCGGGACTTACCTGGGGTGGCCGCGGCGCGAACTGAAAGCCGGTGCGCGGCGGGCGAAGTGCGGCATGCCCGCCGCGCGAGGGTAGGGAACGAGCACGGCGGGCAGCCGGAGAATCAGACGGGGAAGAGGCTGTGCTTGCGCGGATTCGGCTTGGGCACCGAGCCCTTGTCTCGCAGGATCCGCAGCGCCTTACGAATCTCGAGGCGCGTCTGGGACGGCTCGATCACCGCATCGATATAACCGCGTTCGGCCGCGATCCACGGCGTGGCCATGGTGGCGTTGTAGAAGTCGATCATCTGCTGACGCACCGCGGGACGCTCGTCGGCCGGGGCGGCCTCGAGCTGCCTGCGCCCGATGATCCCCACCATGCTCTCCGCGCCCATCACGGCGATGCGTGCGGTCGGCCAAGCCAGGCTGATATCGGCGCCGAGCTGTTTGCAGCCCATCACCGCGTAGCCGCCGCCGTACGCCTTGCGGGTCACCACGGTCACGATGGGCACGGTCGCCTCGATGACCGCGCGGAAGAAACGTCCGCCGCGTTTGATGACGCCCGCGCGCTCCTCCTCGACACCGGGCAGCACGCCCGGGGTGTCGACCACGAAGACGACGGGCAGGCCGAAGGCGTCGCAGAGGCGGATGAAATGGGTCGCCTTGTCCGAGCACTGCGCGTCGAGCGCACCGCCGAGCACCTGCGGCTGGTTGGCGACGACGCCGATGCTGCGACCGTCCACGCGGGCGAATCCGGTGATCAGGTTCTTCGCGGTAGCCGCGGCGATCTCATGGAAGGCGCCGTCATCGAAGATCCGCACCAGGATCTCGTGCATGTCGTAGCCGACCTTGTCGGCGTCGGGAATGATCGAATCGAGTTCCAGGTCGTGCGCCGTCACGTCGGGCTCCAGGCCCGGATTCACGACGGGGGGCTGCTCGAGGCAGCTCGAGGGCAGGTAACTCAGGTACGACCGGACCCAGTCGAAGGCCGCCTGCTCGTCGGGGGCGACGTGATGGATGGTGCCGATCTCGGCCTGGACCGCCGCGCCGCCGAGTTCTTCCGCGCTCACGGTGTGGCCGGTCACCGCCTTGATGACCTCGGGGCCGGTGACGAACATGTACGACTTCTCGGTCGCGACCAGCACATCCATATTCACGGGACCGTAGACCGAACCCGCCGCGCATTTGCCGAGCATGACCGCGACCATCGGCACGAAGCCGGACAGATCCTCCTGACGGCGGCACATCAGCGCGTACCAGGCCAGCGAGGCCACGGCATCCTGGATGCGGGCACCGCCGGAATCGTTGATCGCCACCACGGGGCAGGCGTTCTCCTGTGCGAATGCCATCGCGGCGGCGACCTTGCGACCGAACATCTCGCCGACCGAGCCCCCGTGCACCGTCTGATCGTGTGCGATGACGACGACGGGCCTGCCGTCGATGAATCCGCGACCGGTGACCACCCCATCGCCGTACATGGCGCCGCTGCTGCCGGGCTGGCGCATCAGCGCGCCCATTTCCACGAAGGAGCCGGGATCCAAAAGCATGCGGACGCGCTCGCGAGCGCTCGGTATGCCCTTGCTCTTGCGCTTCGCGATACCGGTCTCGCCAGCGGGTTCCTCGGCGAGCTCCAGGATGTCCCGGAGTTCCTCCAGCTTTTCTCGCGTACCGCTCATTTGTTTCGCGTTGTCCTTCGAACTCGGTGTTGCTGCCCGTCCGCCGGTAATGGGCCGATTTCAGGTGCGGCGCTCGATGCTAGTCGTGATGAGACGCGCAGCACAGCTGTACGAGCAAACTGATGGGGCAGCTCATCGCGTGGTGCGCTCCGCTCTCGCAAGGGTAGCGGCGCGCGCCTGCGCCGCACCGGCTGGTCCTTGTGCTGGATCCCGGTAGATCGGCTGGTCGCTGGTGAGTGTTACAGAGTACGGCCGCGCCGAGGACCCCGACATCTAGGGTGGCCTCTACGCAGCGCCGGGAATTGCGCGGCCGGCGCTGCGTACCCCCGCGTCGATGGATCTCGGCCAGGGCATGACACGACCGATTCCCCGGTGGCTGACGAGTTGCCCGCGAATTCGCGAAATCCATTGCGCCATCAGGCATCGGACGATTACCTGAGACAGTCGCGGCACTCGTTCGAGCGAACCTTTGTGATCTGCTTGTGATTTCGCCCAAGGCGCGGTGTAAAGCCTGATGAGATAGCAAGTTCGAGGTGTGCGGGGTGTATTTTCTCGCCGTGGTGGCTAGCCTTCGATAGTCATGGTGGGTATGAAGGCCGGGTCGGGCATCAAGACCTTGGAGAGCAGACTCGTCGACCATTTGGCGTATCGCCCGCGTGGCGCCGCGCCGGGTGATCTGACCGGTGATCTGACGAGAGTCACGCGGAACTGTCTCGCGGCGGCGGTACGAACTCTCGGTCCCCGGTCCTCATCGGTCAGGCAACCGGACGAGATCGCCGGATCCGCCGTCCGGTGGGCGCGTGAAGGCGTCGCGCTGGAGACGGTGCTCGGCGCGTACCACGACGGCATCCGTTCCGGTCTGGAATTCCTCGCCGCCGAGGTCGGCCACGACGACGCCGAACAAGTGGTGGCGGGCACCCGGCTCATCGTGCAGGCGCTGGAGATGGTGACGGTCGCGGCCTCGGCGGCCTACGTCGAGGAACATCGACTCGTCGCCAAGGAACACCAGACCGCGGCGCAAACCCTGGTGTCGGCACTGCTCGGCGGGCACGGCGTCGCGCAACTGGCCAGGCAGACCGGTATCACCATCGCCCCGGTCTACCAGGTGGTCGCCGTGTCGATCCCGCGGCATCCGGACGAGCCGCGTTCCGGCAGCGCTGACCCGGCGGCCCGCAGGAAACTGCGCAGAGTCCAGGCGGCGCTGGCCGATCCGCTCGGCTCGCGCGCGCTGTCCCTGCTGTCCACCGACGGCGGCACGGTGCTGGTGCCCATCGAGACGGCGTCCGCGCTGACCCTGCCCGCCATGACGGCCGAGGTGCTGGAACTGGTGAGCGCGGTGGCCGAGGTGCCCCTGATCGCCACCGTCGTATCAGGACGCACCGAGCGGATCCCCGAGTTGGCCGCCCGTGCGCACGAACTGCTCGACCGGGTCCGCGCGGACGGGCGACCGCCTGGTCTGTATCCGGTGGCCGCCGTCGCGGAACCGGGCGCTGACGACGAATGCGGTCTCGGAGCAGGGATGACTGTGACAGATCCCGATCCGTGTTCTACCGGTTGTGATTCCCGCCAGCGGCTGGGTAATCGACTGTCGAGGCGGAGTTCGCCGACCTGATCTCGCAGTAGGCCCGAATTCTAGGTCAAGCGAAAGGAGTTGGGATCTTATGCCAGGACAGTCACGGATTCCCGCAGTGGCGCAACGCTTCGCGGTAGCGCAGACTGCCATCGTGATCAATATGCTCGCCGGGGCCGCTGTGCCGCCCTGCCACCGGGTGTCATCCGATTCGCGCCACGCGGATCGAGCCGTTCGCGTCTCATGAACGCACGAGTACCGATCACCGCCGCCGCGGCGATGGCCGCCGCCATCGCGGTCACCGTCGGCGTCGTCGGCGCGCAGGTCCGCGCCGCGCCGACCAATCCCGTCACCACCGTAACGCCCCCGCCTCCCGTCGATCCGAAGATGACGCGCACCGGGCTGCTCAGCAGTGAAACCCTCGGGCCGCGGCACGAGCGTTTGCATATCGCGTCCGCGGCCATGCGGCGCGTCATCGACATCGATGTACTGCGCGGCTCGGGGGACCAGCCGCGACCGGTGCTGTACCTACTCGACGGGGTCGACGGCGAATCCACCTCGGGCTGGCTGACCAAGGGCGGCGCCGCCGAATTCTTCGCGGACAAACCGGTCGACGTGGTGCTGACCAGTGGCGGCACCGGAAGTATGTACAGCGACTGGGAACGCCACGATGCCGCGCTCGGATTCAATCGCTGGGAGACATTCCTCACCGGCGAATTGCCTCCCATCGTCGAATCATTGTTGAAATCCGACGGCAATCGCGCGATCGCGGGTGTGTCGATGGGAGCTCAGGCCGCCATGATGCTGGCCCAGCGTCACCCCGGGCAGTATCGCGCGGTCGCGGGTATGAGCGGCTGCTATTCGACAGCCGACCCGCTCGGCCACGCGGTCACGGCGATCACGGTGGCCTCGCGCGGCGGGAACGCGGACAATCTGTGGGGCCCGGCGGGTTCCCCCGAATGGGCCGCGCACGACACCGTGCTCAACGCAGAGCGTCTGCGCGGGACCGCGGTGTACCTGTCCGCGGCGTCGGGCGCGCCGACGCGCGCCGACCTCGTCGCGGTCGCGGAGTCGTCCGATATCGCCGACGCGCTGAGCGTCGCGGGCGGCGGTATGGCGCTGGAGGCAGGCGCCAGGGCGTGTACGGAACGGTTCGTGGCACGGCTCGGGGAATTGCGGATTCCCGCGACGGTCGAATACTCCGACGAGGGCATGCACACCTGGGTCGATTTCGAGGCGCAGCTTCCGCACGCGTGGAAGGTGCTCTCGGTCGGATTGGGGTTGCCGGGACCGCAGTGATCCGACCACAGTGATCCGACCACAGTGACCCGACCACAGTGACCCGACCACGCGGCTGGCGCGGAAGTGGGGCCTCGAATCGCATGGCGGCCTGCCGGATCGGCGGGCTCGTCGGCGCGAGTACACCGAATCGGTCTCGCGGGCAGTCTAATCCGGCAGTTGGAGATCGGCGGCGGCATAGCTGAACAGCGCTCGGTCGCCCGCACGGACGCTGATGTCCACCGACGCGCGTCGGTGTTTGACGTCGACAGCGGTGACATACCCGTGGAATTCGAGAGTCGCCGGGTCGGGGCAGGGCAGGGTGAGATGGTGGGTGTGGCGAGCGGCCTGGGTGCGTAAACGGGTGAGCCCGGTGCCGATGCCGAACGCGTTGGCGAGATATGTGGTGACGAGACCGAGTTCGATCGTGCTCGGCGTGATGTCGGTGGCCCCGGTCAGGTGCGCGTACCGGGTGAGATCGTCACGGCTGAGACCGACGCTCCACCGTGGCAGTTCACTCCCGATGACCGGTTCGCCGACCGCGATCGCGCCGGGATCGGTTCCGGTGCACCGCGAATGGATCGATCCGGCGGCGCGGACGTGTGTGTCCGAGCCGCGCAGCTCGGGTACCCCGGCCGCGTCGCCGCCGATGCGCGTCAGCAGGGAAGTGGTCGTCGTCTGTTTGACCGCGCCCTGCCGATCGACGAGTGCCGCCTTGATCGCCAGTACGTGGTAATCAGCGAAATGCCGGAATGATTCGACGGCGGCGCGACATCGCAGTCGATCGCCCTCGACGACCGGTCGCCGGAACTCGACGACCTGGTCCACGTGCAGAATGCGATCGGGACCGCCGCCGGGGATGAACTCGAGAAGGATATCGCGCAGCACCGGAGTCAGGATCGTCGCGGAGAACGCGGGCGGGGCGACGAGTACGGGGCGGCCGTAATCGCTCGGCATTCCGGTCCGATATCGCGGGTGGAAATGTTTTACGGCACGGGAGAATTCGTGAATCATATCGCCGCGCACCGGGTGGGGGCCGGTGATGATATGACGGTAGAGGACGGGGTGCGTCACGCGTGCGGCACGCGCCCGGCGCACGCTCGAAATCGTTTCGGTCATCGCGACTCCCGTCGATCGGCCGTGGAATGGCTACCGCGGTGAGATCTTTTCGTCCATGCTGTGCCCGATAACGCCGCGGGTGAACGGAATCCTCCTAATGTGAGGACAACTCACCGTGATGCGGCTGTCGCTTTGGTAGAAATCCGTGTCGCGACGAGCGCGGGTTCGGCGGGGTGGCTTGTGCCCGTTCCCTACCTGCCGTCGGTGTCATTCATGACCTGTCCAGATGCCGCCAGATCATCTGGGATACAGGGTGATCGGGACCTAGCGTTGGCGCAGTTTCGGTACCTGTCGACCCGAGAAGCGGCCACCGGCCCTCGAACATCGACGTTCTGTAGGAAGGCATCTGATGAAGCGAAGTACCCGCGCCCGACGGGGTCTGACACGTCGGACCAGCGCCGCGATCATGGCGAGCGTCTCCATGCTCGCGATGGGTTTCACCGGCGTCGCGGCACATGCCGATCCGGAACCCGCGCCCACCGAGCAGGCCCTGGCCGACTACATCGCGGCGGGTCGGAAGGCGGCCCCGGTCGCGGGCACCGGCTCGGCATGCAACTCCGGCAGCGGTGCGGGTTCGGGCAACGGTTCGGGCGACTGCTACGGCGGATCCGGGAGCAGTTCCGGTCTGTCCGGCGGATATGCCAGCGACACGGTCGGTTACGGTCCGGCGCAGACCGCCTGGCTGTCCGCCTTCGCCTACGGTCTGAGCAACCCCGATGTCGCGCCGCCCGGCACCAACGACTGGAACTGCAAGCCGACCGAGAGCCATCCTCGGCCGGTCGTCGCGCTGCACGGCACGTGGATGAACGCCTATAACGGCTTCGCCTTCATGGGGCAGCCGATGAAGGACGCCGGTTTCTGCGTATTCACCTTCAATTACGGCCGGTCGAATCTGATCCAGGGCGGTGGAGTCGGTGCGCTGCTGCCCGGTGTGATGGGTACCAGCTATATCCAGGATTCGGCGAAACAGGTCGCCACCTTCGTGGACCGGGTCCTCGCCGCGACCGGCGCCTCCGAAGTCGATATCGTCGCCCATTCCCAGGGTGGTTCGATGGCGAATTGGTACACCAAATACGAGGGCGGCGCAGGCAAGGTCGGGAAGCTCATCACCTTCGGGTCGACCCATCACGGCACCAGCCTCGACGGGATCGGCGCTCTCGGGCGTGCCATCAATAACTTCGGTATCGATATCCTCGGATTTGTTGAACTCTTCGTCGGACACGCTGGAATCCAGCAGACCATCGGTTCGGATTTCACGAATCGGCTGAACGCCGCGGGCGATACTGTCCCCGGTATCGAATACACGGTCGTCGGCACCCGCTACGACGAGGTCACCACCCCCTTCGAACTGACATTCCTGAAGCCGGGGCCCGGCGCGACGGTCAACAATATCGTCCTGCAGGATGGCTGCGATTCCGATATCTCCGACCACCTGACACTGATGTACTCGCCGCGCGCCCTCTCCATCGCGCTGCGGGCACTGGATCCGGTCGGGCATCCGCGGCTGGACTGCACGTTCAACCCGTGGCTGATCGGCGGTGGCGGTTCGATCTGACACCATGCCGGACGTGCACCGCGCCGGTCGGGTCGAACCCATGACTCCCCGACCCCCGGCCTGCAGGTGCAGCGCCCACCGGAACGGTCGTGCGCTGCGGCGGTTTCGCACACCGCCTTCGTACACCGTGGTCACTCCGGTGGAGATGCCCATCGAGCGGACTCCGCACCGCCGCTCGGTGGGCATCGGGCGTTCACGGGAGTGCGGCCGAATTCGTCGGCCGCGACGCCGTTGACAGCCGACCCCGCGCCGCCGGTTCGACGGCCAACGCCAGGTCCAGCGAATGGCGGTCAATCTGCTCGGCTGCCTCGCGCGCGGTATGCGCTGGCGAGTGCAGCGGGGGCGCATCCCTCGAAAAAGACTCCCACGCGTTGTATTGATGCCATAACCGACCCGAATCGGAGACCGCCGGTCGCTTCGCCCGCAGCGGACACCGCGTGGGACCGGTATCGCCACCCGATCGCACCTTCTCGGTCGGCGTTCCGGGCGCAGGGCAGACTGCCCGCCCGGGGAACGGTGTGTTTTCCAGTCCACTGTTTCGAATAGTTCGATCAGGCCTGCGCCATTCGTCGTATAACGCAGAGCATTCGACCACGCGGCAGCTTGTGAAAATCTACTTACTCACAGATGCTATTGAGTTACATATCGCACAATACGTTTGACTGTGCAATCCGATTGGGCGTTCGCTCCGAATACATGGCTCCATCCTGGCTAAACGCAACCGGATGGTCCCGTTTGACTGATGGCGACCAGCGCATGGCCCAGCAAACTTCGGTGAACAGTTTCTCCATGCTTTCGGGAATCGGATGATGTCGAAAGCCGGGATCGAGCGGCGGTACTGTGTCGGCGAGGTGGGCGGTGACCGTCTGTCGTGAGTTGTAACGCATCTTCCACGGCAAACGAACACGATGTGACCTACATTCCCGTCGCGGCAGTGTCGTAGGGTGCGTCTACACTGACGAATACCGCTGGCTCGCCGGTGGTCTACGAGCTCGATAGCTTCATCGCACGTAAAAATTGCGCGTTTCAAAACAGAGATGTCGGCAATATGTGGGCAATGGAGGTGGGGAGTCGCTGTAGTAAGGCCGATGGGGACGCGGTTGAGCGTCCAAGTGTGAGCGTACAGGTTATAACGCGTGGTTCTGGGATCGGCGCTTCGAGGTCAGGGGTGGCGCCGCGTCGATGAAGCGAACCCGCGTAATCGGGGAAATCGGATGCGGAACGCACGTGTATTGCGCTGTGCTTCTGTGCCTCCGAATATGATAAAGGGGTCACACGAATGAATCAGAAGTCCGACGTATCCGGCGGCACGATTGTGGATCTCATTCCGCTGTCGAGGGCGCAGTACGGCATGTGGCTGGCCGATAATCTGCCGGGCGGACCGCCGGTCAATATCGCGCACTACGTCGAGATCGAGGGCGCCATCGACGTCGAGGCGTTCACGCGCGCCGTCAACGATGCCGGACGCGAGACCGAATCCCTCACGGTGCGCGTCATCGAGTCGGACGGGCACCCTTACCAATTCGTCGACCACAGCATGGAGTACGACGAACCCGTACTCGATCTCAGCGGCGAGGCCGATCCCGTCGCCGCGGCGATGGACTGGATGAGCGCCGACTACAACACCAGGGCGCTCGATCTGAGCCGGGATCAGCTCGCTGTCACACGCCTCATCCGCGTCGGCGAAGACCGATACTTCTGGTACGCACGTGCCCATCACCTCGTCATCGACGGATACGGTGCTTTCAACTCCTTGAACCGCGTCGCCGAGCACTACAACGCGCTGCTGGAAGGCCGCGCGCCGACACCGCTCGTCGCGGCGAGCCTGCACGAGGTCGCCGAAGCCGAACGCGCCTATCGTGAGAGCCGGCGGTTCGAAGCGGACAAAGCGTACTGGCTCGACAAGGTGTCCGGCCTCCCGAAGCCGCCGAGTCTCTCGGGGCGCACCGCACGCTGGAACAAGGACGACAGGGTCGCGGGTCAGGAACTCCCGTCGCACCTGTCCGCCGCGCTCGATCGTTTCGCCGAGGATCTGCACGCCTCCGAGGCGCAGGTCGTGATAGCCGCGTTCGCCGCGTTCCTCGCCAGGATGACGGGTACCGACGATGTCGTGCTGTCGATGCCGGTCTCGGGCCGCGTGACCAAGCGGCTGCGCAATGCCGCAGCGATGCTGGCGAATATGGTGCCGATCCGCTTCGCGGTGGAGGCGAGCACCACCGTGGAAGATATCGTGCGGGCCTCGGTATCCGAACTCGTCGCGGCGATGCGGCATCAGCTCTACCGTTTCGAAGACCTGCGCCGCGATTCGACCACGCTGGACGCGTCCGCGAACTCGTTCGGCCCGATCGTCAACATCCTGTTCTTCGATTCCGAGATTCGGATGGGGTCGGCTCTGGGCCGCTACCGCGCCCTCACCTCGGGCGCACTCGACGACCTGCAACTGAATCTGTACCGCTCCGGGGCCGACGCCCCACTGTTGATAGAACTGCACGGCAACGGGAACCTGTACGGCCAGGAGGAACTCGACGCGCACGCGTCCCGTTTCATCGAATTCCTTCGCCGGCTGCTGGAGGCTCCGCGCGATACCCCGATCACCGATATCGATCTGCTCGACGCGGCCGAGCGGGACCGCGTCGTCGGGGAACTCGCGGGCCGTGACGGCGCGACACCGTCCGCGACGCTGGTCGACCTGCTGGCCCGACAGGCTGTCGCGACGCCGTCCGCGGTCGCCGTTACCTCCGGTGAGGTCGCGCTCACCTACCGTGATCTGGAACAACGGTCGAACCGGTTCGCCCGCAGGCTCATCGCACTCGGCGCCGGACCCGAAACCCTTGTCGCCATCGCCATGCCCCGTGACGCCGATCTGATCGTCGCCACACTGGCGGTGCTGAAATCCGGTGCGGGATACCTGCCGCTGGATCTCGCGCATCCGGCCGATCGGCTCGAATACATTCTCGGCGATGCCGATCCGATCGTCGTCGTTGTCGGCAGTGACGCCGGTTCGCAGGTACCAGGCGATCCGGCTCGCGTCGTGTTGTTCGACGAGGCAGGCGCGTCCGAGGACGATATCGTCGCCGACCCGATCACCGATGCCGACCGGACCGGACCGCTGCGCTGCGATCAACTCGCCTATGTCATCTACACGTCCGGATCGACCGGGCGCCCCAAGGGCGTGGCGATCACCCATCGCAGCGCCGCCACCTACCTGGTGAATTCCTGTGCCGAGGCGGGGATCCGGGCCGAGGACGTCTGGACCTTCTTCCATTCGTACGCCTTCGACTACTCGATCTGGGAGATCTTCGGCCCGCTCGTGACGGGTGGACGCATCGTTGTCGTGGACAGTCGGACCACGCGGTCACCCGATGAGGTCGTGCGCCTCGCGGCGCGCGAGAAGGTGACGGTGTTCAGCCAGACGCCCTCGGCGTTCTACCAATTCGCGGCCGCGCGGCAGCGGTACGCCGACGCGGGGGAACCGGACGGGGCGCTCGGCCTGCGACTCGTCCTGCTCAGCGGTGAAGCGCTGCAACCCGCGCTGCTCGCGAACTGGTACGAACAGAACCCGGGCCTGCCCGTGCTCGCCAACAGTTACGGGATCACCGAGACAACGGTTTTCGTGACCTACCTCGGCTTGCCGCCGAGTATCGCGGCGCCCGGTGCGCCGAGCGCGATCGGACCCGCGCTGCCAGGTCTGCGGACCTACGTCCTCGACGACCGACTGCATCCGGTTCCGCTGGGAGCCTGGGGCGAAATCTATGTCTCCGGAGATCAACTCGCGCGCGGCTACCTGAAGCGGCCCGCGTTGACCGCGGGCAGGTTCGTCGCCGATCCGTTCGGACAGCCCGGCGGCAGGCTCTACCGCAGCGGGGATATCGTGCGGCGAAACCACCTCGGCGAGCTGGAATACCGCGGCCGAGGCGACCTCCAGGTGCAGCTGCGCGGGTTCAGGATCGAGCTGGACGAGATCCGCAGCGCGTTGACGAGTCACGACACCGTGTCGTCGGCCGCTGTCGTGGTCCACCATCCCGACACCGAGGCGGCCGGGCTGGTCGCCTACGTCGTGCCCGAGGCGGGCGCGGTCTGCGACGCCGAAACCCTGCGCGCGCATGTCGGCGCGTCGCTGCCGGAGTATATGATTCCGGTCGCTCTCGTCGTGCTGGACGCGCTGCCGCTGACCATCAACGGCAAACTCGATCTGCGGGCACTGCCCGAACCGGTATTCGATTCCGCCGCACCGTATGTGGCCCCGCGTACCGTCGTCGAGGGTTTGATCGCCGACGTCTTCGCCGAGGTTCTCGGCGTCGACCAGGTCGGAGTGCTCGACAGCTTCTTCGATCTGGGCGGCAACTCGATCACGGCGACGAGTGCCGCGGTGCGCATCGCGGAAGTGATGGGGTGCGAGGTCTCCGTGCGAGACCTGTTCGGTAAGCCGACGGTCGCCCGGCTCGCCGCGCAGTTGGACGGGGCGCATCGATCGTCCAGGCCATCGCTGCGAGCGGTCCGCCGTGTCGAACCCATTCCCCTCGCGCCGGCACAGAACCGGATCTGGCTGCTCAACCAAGCCGACCCGACCTCCGGCGCGTACAACATCCCGCTGGTATTGCAGCTGACCGGCCGACTCGACACCGAGGCGTTGCGCGCGGCGCTCACCGATGTGATGCGGCGACACGAGACGCTGCGCACCATCTATCCCGCCGTGAACGGGCAAGGGACACAGGTGGTCCTGCCCGCCGAGCAGATGCTCACCGATCTGGATCCGATCCCGTGCCCCGCCGATCCGGACGATATGAGGAAGCTGATCGGTGAGCTGGTGTCGACCGGCGCCGATCTGCGCACCAGTCCGCCGATCCGGGTCACGCTGCTGTCGACGCCCGATCGCGGCCGCCACGTCCTCGTCGTCGTTCTGCACCACATCTGCTGTGACGGCTGGTCGCTTCGACCTCTCGCGGCCGATGTCGCGGCGGCCTACGCGGCGCGAGTGGACGGCAAAGCGCCGGACTGGCAGCCGCTCGGCGTGCAGTACGCCGACTACAGCATCTGGCATCGCGATCTGCTCGGGGACGAGAACGATCCGGAATCGCTCGCTTCTCGTCAGCTGGGGTACTGGACCCGACGCCTGGCGGGGAGATCACCCCTGCTGGAAATTCCCGCCGACCGTCCGCGGCCGGCCCGCCCTTCGCTGCGCGGCGATGTCGTCACCGCCGCGATCCCGGCCGAAACCTTCTCCGGGATCGAGCGATTGGCGCGCACCTCGAATGTGACGACATTCGTCGTCGTCCATGCCGCATTGGCGGTGCTGCTCGCCCGGCTGTCGGGGGATCCGGATATCACCATCGGCACACCGGTCGCGGGCCGTGGCGAGCGGGCGCTCGAACCCCTCGTCGGAATGTTCGTCAATACCGTGCCGCTGCGCACCGAAGTTCGCTCCGAGGAGAGCTTCGCGGGGTTCCTGACGCGGGTCAAGGACAACGATGTCGATGCCTTCGCCAACAGCGACCTGCCGTACGAACATATCGTGGACGCCGTCGAACCCCGGGGGTCGATGGCCTACGCCCCGCTGTGCCAGGTGTATCTCGTCCTCGAGAATATGCGGCGCGCGAAGGTGGAACTGTCGGAGCTGACGGTCGAGATCCTCGACAGGGGGGCCGAGCCCGCGAAGGTGGACCTCATCGTCACCGTCGCCGAGAACACTTCCGACGGTGGCGATGTCGCGGTGCGGATCAACTACGCGACCGACCTGTTCGACCGGGAAACGATGGAAGTGTTCGCGGAGCGCTGGACTCGGATCCTGGCGGAATTCGTGGCCGACCCGCGCTTGCCGGTCGGTGCGGTGAACATCCTGTCGGCGTGGGAGCAGGCCGAACTGGTTCCCGCGTCGGGTGTCGCCGGCGTGGAGTCGCGGGTGTTGGCTGATGTGTTGTGTGTACGCGATGCCGACGCGGTTGCGGTGGTTTCGGGTTCGAGGGTGGTGTTGTTCGGGGAGTTGGATGGGTGGTCGTCGCGGTTGGCGCGGTTGTTGGTGTCGTGGGGTGTGGGTCCGGGGGATGTGGTGGGTGTGGTGATGGGTCGTTCGGTGGAGTTGGTGGTGTCGATGTGGGCGGTGGCGAAGGCGGGTGCGGGGTTTGTGTTGGTGGATCCTCGGTATCCGGTGGAGCGGGTGTCGATGATGTTGGGTGATGCGGGTGTGGGTGTGGTGTTGTCGGTGTCGGGATGCGTCGACGTGGTGCCCGATGGCGTCCGGGCGGTGGTGCTGGATGATGCCGACTCGCGCGGGACGCTGGAAGGGTTCTCGTCGGAACCTGTGTCGGATAGGGATCGGGTGCGTCCGTCTCGGGTGTCCGATGTGGCGTATGTGTTGTTCACCTCGGGGTCGACGGGTGTTCCCAAGGGTGTGGTGGTGACGCATGGGGGGTTGGCGAATTTCGCTGTGGAGCAGGCTGTTCGGTATGGGGTGGATGCTTCGTCGCGGGTTTTGGCGGTGGCGGCGCCTGGTTTCGATGCGGTGGTGTTGGAGTTGTTGATGGCGCATGCGT